>NZ_JBAMDC010000045.1:0-31309 GCF_036961605.1 Streptomyces sp. KLMMK | reverse complement strand
GGCGCCGCCGCCTCGGACGGCCGCGGCGCAGGCGTCCCCGAGCTGTACTGCCCGCCCGCGCTCCGTGACGACCCGGCACTCGCCCGGGAGGTCAACGACCGGCTGGTGGACTGGGCGGACGAGGTCGGCATCTACGACGGACGGCTCGACCGCGTCCGCGCAGCCGACTTCGGGCGCCTGATGATGCTGGCCCACCCCGACGGCGACGACCCGGACCGGCTGCTGGCGGCGGGCAAGTGCGCCCTGGCCGAGTGGGCCACGGACGACTACTACTGCGACGACGAGACCATGGGCTCCAGGACCGACCTCCTCGGCTCCCACCTCGGACTCGCCTACACGGCCGTCGACCCCTCCCACCTCCCGGCCCGCTACGCGCCGGCGTGGGAGGAGGAGATGCGGCAGGACCCCGTACGGGTCGCCCTGCGCTCGGGCCTGGACCACCTCTCCCGCTACGCGGAACCCTCGCAGGTCGCCCGGCTGCGGCACGAGGTCGCCGTCCTCTTCGTGGGTTACGAGCAGGAGGGCTCGTGGCGCTCCCAGGGCCGCATGCCCGGCGTCCGCGAATACCTGGCCCACCGTCAGATCAACAGCTTCCTCCCCTGCATCGCACTCACCGACGTGGTCGGCGGCTACGCGCTGCCCGCCTCCGCATACGCCGAACCGCGCGTGCGCCGAGCCGTGACGATGGCCGCCACGGCCGCCACGCTCGTCAACGACCTGTACTCGATGACGAAGGAGCACGACTCCTCGGGCGTGGAGTTCAACCTCCCTGTCGTGATCGCGGAGGAGGACGGCTGCTCGCTGCGCGAGGCGATCGAGCGGAGCGCGGAGATCCACGACGAGCTCGTGCGCGCCTACGAGACGGAGGCCGCGGCCCTCGCCCTCACCGGAACGCCCGAGCTGCGGCGGTTCCTCGCGGGAGTCTGGGCCTGGCTCGGCGGCAACCGTGAATGGCACGCCGGCAGCCCCCGCTACAACGGCGCGTGAGCCGCCCCTCTCCGCTGCTTCCTCCGGGCATCCCCGAACGTCCCCGGACGTCCCTGCACGTCCCCTGCACACCTCACGCGACACCCCGCACGCATGCGACGCACTCACTCCATGCATTCCACGCATTTCATGCATTCCATGCGCCATCACGAACGCATGCCGCAATCCGGCGCAATCTGTAAGGAGCACCCCATGACGACCACGCCCGCCCCCGCCGCGTCCACCGGCGTCCTGCGCACCGCGTACCAGAAGTCCGTAGCGGAGTACTGGAACAACGAGAAGGACCCGGTCAACCTGCGCCTGGGCGACGTCGACGGCCTCTACCACCACCACTACGGGCTCGGCGACTACGACCCCTCCGTCCTGGAAGGCCCCGAGGAGACCCGGGACCAGCGCATCATCGAGGAACTGCACCGGCTGGAGTCGGCGCAGGCCGACGTCCTCCTCGACCACCTCGGCCCCATCGCCCCCGACCAGCGCGTCCTGGACGCCGGCTGCGGCCGCGGAGGCACCAGCATCATGGCCAACGCCCGCTTCGGCTGCCGCGCCGACGGCGTCTCCATCTCACAGGCCCAGGTCGACTTCGCCAACGAGCAGGCCCGCAAGCGCGGCGTGGACGACAAGGTCCGCTACCACTTCGCCAACATGCTGGACACCGGCCTGCCCACCGGCGCCTTCCAGGGCATCTGGAACAACGAGTCCACCATGTACGTGGACCTGAACGAGCTCTTCGCCGAGCACGCCCGCCAGCTGGCCTACGGCGGCCGCTACGTCACCATCACCGGATGCTCCAACGACGTGACGGGCCTGCGCTCGAAGGCCGTCAGCCGCATCGACGAGCACTACACCTGCAACATTCACCCCCGCAGCGCCTACTTCAAGGCCATGGCCGCCAACGGCCTCGTGCCCATCAACGTCGTCGACCTCACGGCCGCGACCATCCCCTACTGGGAGCTGCGCGCCCAGTCCTCCCTCGCCACCGGCGTCGAGGACCCCTTCCTGACCGCGTACAAGGAGGGCAGCTTCCACTACCTCCTGATCGCGGCAGACCGCATCTGACGCGTGCGGGGGCGGCGGGACGAAGGGCGTTCCGGCCCGTCCCGCCCCCGCCGTGCGGGAGGTAGGAGGCGGGACGGGCCGAGCGGATCAGCGCACCGAAGTCGTCGCGTGTGCCCGCTCGAAGAGCCCCTCGGCCTCGTTGATCGCTCGGGTCAGGGCTTCGGGCTCCGGCCGGAGCCCGGCCAGGATCGCGTCGACGCCCCGTAGACCGGCCTGCTGCAGGAGCCGCTTCTCGTTGGTGACCCATTCACCGCGTGCCGCCAGCACGGCGTGCCCCGTCTGCATGGCGGCGATGGCGAGTGCGCCCGCGACCTCGGCGGCCTGGCCGCGCCGGACGTACGCGCCCTTGGCGTAGTGGAGCGTGAGGGCCGCCCGCTCCCGCCACACCGGCGGGGCTGCTGCGCGCAGGGCCTGCGGGTACTCGGGGCGCGGCAGGGCGCCGCGCAGCACCTGGTTGACGGCGAGTTCGGCGACCACGAGGTAGCTGGGGATGCCCGCGAGGTGGAACATCAGCGGTTCCCAGTGGAAACGACCCTGCCGGGCCTCGGCGAGTTCGTGCTCGACGACGTCGAGGTCGCGGTAGTGCACGTCGACCTGCCGCCCGTCGATCGTGAGCCACGCCCCACCGTTGAAGACCCCGCCGCCCCAGTCCCCGATCCCGGAAACCTCGCCTTCCCAGCCGGCGGCCCGCAGCTCGCCCGGATCGAAACCGCCGCGGTAGTACACGGCCAGGTCCCAGTCGCTGCCCGCTGTGTGCGTACCTTGGGCACGCGAGCCGCCGAGCGTGACGGCGCGTACGGCGGGCAGGGCCGCGAGCCGGTCCGCGACGGGGTCGAGGAAGAGCTTGTCGTCGTCGGTCATGGGGATCCGATCCTGAGAACGCGCGAGAAGTGGATGACGGGCGATGAGGGCACACCGGACGAACGCCGGAGCAGAGTCTCGGACGGCGTTACGCGCATCAAGGTGCCGGGGCATGCCATCACTTCATGACGCGGACTGTACCCGGCGTACGGGCCGGCTCGTCAGCCATATGGTTCGCGGACGCCCTGTATGCCTGACCCGACGCCAAGACCCGGCTCACGCCACGTAGGTCACGCCGACCGCTCACTCTGTGCACCCTGTTGCTCACGCCGCGCGACTGCTTGGCTGCCCGCGTGTCCAGCGTGCGGCGCACTGCTGCATCGCGGAGCGGGCCCGGTTGTCATCGAAGGAGACTGACATGCATCTGAGGGTTGGAAAGAACCGGCGAGTGGCGCTCATGATCTCCGCACTCATGATCGCGGCAAGCGGTCTCACCCAGGGAGCGGCTTCCCTCGCACGGGCTGCGTCGCCGGCCGCGTCCGGAGCCCCGGCGAAAGCTGCGCACGCAGCCCTGGAGGCCTGTGGTGGAGCGGGGTCGGTCCCCCTCGGCGCCGGCTGGATCCACATCAGGGCCAACAAGTCCGTCGCGGGGTATCCGGGGTACAGGCAGCACTACCAGGGATTCGTTTCGAACGGAGGTGACGCCACCTCCATCGCCGTTCAGGTCAAGGGATGGGAGGGCAGTCAGCTGAAGTGGTACGGGCTGGGCGCGACGGATAACAAATTCGAGGGGTATGTGTCTTGGGGGTACAGCCTTGCCACGCCCGAGATCAGGGTACTGAACACCGGCTTCAAGATTGACCCGCTTGTTCGATTCAACTGCTGATGGAGCGCACGGCGCACGGCGCACGGCGCATGTCGCGGCGCGGGACGAGGCGCACCGCCTGCGGACAGCGGCCCGGTAGTCGCTGTACAGGGTCGGACTGCTCACTGACGACGAACAAGTGAACCTCGCGGCCCAGCGGGCCTACGAGGCCGGGGGAGGGCTCACCCCGCGCGGTCCTGCCTCGGCCGGCTCGGGCCACCACCGTGCACAGTGCGAGGACGCGTGGTCCCGGGCGCAAGGCGGTCGGCCGATGGCCGCTCCGGCGGAGATCCGTGTCGTCGGTCAGCCGCGGGGGTGGACGTGGAGGTCGAAGCCGGTGGTGCCCGGGGTTTCCACCTTCGGCAGGAGGCGCATGCCGTGGTCGTAGTCGCCGCCGGTGAGCGTCCGGTAGGGGACCGGGGCGTCCGTGAAGAGGCCGTCGAGGCGGCGTGCGTACGCCCGCTTCGCCGCGTCGAACCCCTCCGCCGGCAGGTCGTTGGCGTTGTACACCGTGAACGGTTCGAGCGGCGTCATGCCCGTGAACCAGAACAGGCCGTGCTGCACCGGGTGGAGGACGTCCGCGAGGCGCCCGTGAATGCCCCGGTCGGAGAAGGACGTCTCTCGCGCGCCCGCCGTCACCGACACCAGCGCCCGCCGCCCTCCGAGGGCGCTCTCGGAGTAGGGCGGAGGGAGGGCCGGGCCGTAGCCGAAGCCGGCGGTGAACACCCGGTCGACCCAGCCCTTGAGTATCGCGGGCATGGAGAACCACCACATGGGGAACTGTAGGATCACCGCGTCCGCCCAGCGCACCTTCTCCTGCTCGGCCGCGACATCGGCGGACAGCCGGCCCGCCAGCGTGGCCCGTTCGGAGGCGGCCATCACGTGCAGCCGCCCGTCGCCGGGTTCGTCGGGGAAGTCGTCGGCGTCGACCGTGGCCTTCCACTTCATCGCGTAGAGGTCGGAGACCTGTACCTCGTGGCCTGCGGCGCGCAGGTGCTCGGTGGCGAAGGCGGCCATGGAGGTGTTGAGCGAGCGGGGATCGGGGTGGGCGGTGACGATGAGGATCTTCTTTTGCTGCTGCTGCTGGTGCGGTGCGGTGTCGTTCATGCACCTACGTTCTCCCGGCCGCGCCCGGGTAGCCAGCACCCTGTTTTACCTGCGGATCCGTAATCCTGGTACTGCCAGGGCCACGCATACTGGAGCGTATGAACGGCGTGGACAGCAGTCACATCGGAGAAGTCGACGGGGTCGGCGGGGTCGACGATGCCCAGCGGGCGCTCGGCGGGTTCCTGCGCGCCCGCAGGGGGCGTGTCGCGCCGGAGCAGGTCGGGCTCGCAGGCGGTCGCCGCCGGCGGGTGCGAGGGCTGCGCCGCGAGGAACTGGCCCAGCTCGCCGGCATCAGCGTGGACTACTACGTGCGCCTGGAGCAGGGCCGGGCCACCCAGCCGTCCGCGGAGGTGCTCGACGCGCTCGCGGGGGCGCTGGGCCTGGACGCGGCGGAGCGCAAGCACCTGGACACGCTCGCCGGCGCCAGGCGCGACCCCGTGCCCAGGGCGGAGGTCAGCCCTCTCCTGCAGCGGATGCTGGATTCCCTGGACCGCTTCCCGGTCTTCGTGACGGACCACCGCATGGACGTGGTGGCCTGGAACGCCCTGGGCGCCGAGCTGATCGGCGGCGCGCCCGGGCCGGGGAGCCGCGACCGGAACAACGCCAGGTACCTCTTCCTCGACCCGGCCTCCCGGGCCGTCCACCCCGACTGGGAGGCGAGGGCGGCCGAGGCCGTGGGGCAGTTGCGGGTCGCCGCGGGGCGCTACCCCGGCGATACGGAGCTGTCGGCCCTCATCAACGAACTGTCCGCGCACAGCACCGACTTCCGGAGCATCTGGGCCACCGGCGAGGTCGTGATGTGCGCGGCGGGCCGCAAACGGCTGCGTCACCCCGGGGCCGGGCTGCTCACCCTGGACTTCGAGACGCTGCACGTGCCGGCGGCGCCCGGTGAGACGGGGCTGGTGGTGCACGTGTTCAGCGCCGAGGAGGGCAGCGAGGAGGCGTCCGCCCTGGCGCGGCTGGCCCGGCCGGCAGGGCCAGCCGCGTCGGCCGGGCTGGCCATGGCCGTAACGGAGGTGCCTGTTCCGGCCTGACGAGGCTTCTCGGGCCCGGGACAACGGACAGCACAGCTGGAGCGCCTTCCGGGGCGCAACCGCACGTGAGGTCCTGGGCCGCCAGGCCCGACGCGCTCGTTGTCGGTCATGCCGTGCAGCGAACCGCCGGCAGCCGGCTCCCGGCCGGCGGCGCGGACGAGCTCGCCCGCGCCGCCGGCCTTCAGGAGGGCCTTGGTCCGGCGCTTCCACGCCACGTCGACCTTGTACCGGTGGACTTCCACGTGATCGGTCATGCGCCGATCTTGTCAAGACCCGCTGACAACGCCCCCGGCACGGCCGTGGTCACCGCGTGCGGCGGGCTTCGGTGCCGGGCCGGGTGAGGGCGGCGCCGTCGAAGGTGCGGGTGGTCGTGGTCCCGGCGCGTACGGAGATGCCGTCGGCGCTGTAGCGGTTCGACGGAGCACCGGGCGCCGTGGGGGACCAGTAGGTGATGTCCCAGGTGCCGCGCTCGGGCGTCACGAAGTAGGTGGCGGTGCCGGGGACTGTCAGACGTCCGCTGAGACCGAGGGTGGGTCCGGCACTCGGCTGCAGGTCGACCGTCGCGGGCCCGGTGGTGCCGGGCCTGGCGCCACCGCGGACCTGCAGGGTGGCCAGGTCCTTCGCGGAGGGGTGCCGGGTGAGCCCGGTCAGGGCGCGGGAGCCGGTGGAGACGTAGCCGAGCGCGTAGTCGGCGGACTTGGTCGTCCAGTACGCGTCGTACCACTGCCTGACCGACCCGGGTCCGGCGTCGGGGCCCAGGTGGGCGACGCGCAGGTTCGGCGTGGAGACCATCCGGTTGACGAGGCGGGTGGCGCCGTCGTGCTTGACCTCCGTGACCATCATGCCGTGCAGGAACGTCGCGGAACGGTCGGGCGGCCGTACGTCGACGGGGGCCGTGGTGCGGGCGTCGACGGTGACGGTGGTGTCGCGGTCGAGATCGAGGCGCGGCTGGACGATCCAGTCCGTGCCGTCCGTGCCGTCCGTGCCGTCCGTGGCGCCCTTGGCATTGCCGGAGGTCAGGTAACTGTCCAGCAGGTAGCGGCCCTTGGGCAGGCGCACGGTGGTCGTGCCGGAAGCGTCGTGGGGGGTGACGGACTTGCCGGAGCCCGCGCCCGAGATGCCGGTGACGGTGGTGTCGTAGGCCCCGGTCGCGCTGCCCCCGCGGTCGAGGTGACGGATCGTGAGACTGTACGTCTTCTGCTCTGCTGCGAAGGCCTGGACGCCCGAGGTGGAGGTTGCGCAGCCGATCAGCGTGACAGCGAGCGCCAGAGTCCGGAGGGCGCTCCGGCGGGGTACGGAAGAAGTGTTCATGATCTGCACTGCTCGACGGAGCATCGGAGTTCCTGTGGCCTGCGTCACCCGGGGGTGGGGCTCGCGTCGCGGGCGGCGTCTCCTGTGGTGCACGTCACCGGAACTGGCGCGCCGGACGTGGCAGAGCAGAACGTGGAATCACTGATGAGGAACCGCTTCCGCCGCGGAGACCGCGACGCCTTGGCGGAGCTGTACGACGAGCACGCCCAAGTGCTGTACCGCTACGCCCTGCGGGTGACGGGCGACTGGGCGGAGGCCGAGGACGTCGTCTCGGCGACCTTCCTGGAGGCGTGGCGCGGCAGGGAGCGCGTCCACCCCGACGGGGACAGCCTGCGCCCGTGGCTGCTGGGAATCGCCACCAACATCATGCGCCGCAACGCCCGCGCACGCCGCCGTCGCGACATCGCACTCGCCCGCGTCCCGGAACGCGGCACGATTCCCGACTTCGCCGACGACCTCGTCACGCACCTCGCGGACACCGAGCAACTGCGCGCCGCACACGCCGCACTCGCCCGCCTGCGGCGCCGCGACCGCGAGGTCTTCACCCTCGTGGTGTGGGCGGGCCTGGACTACGCGGCGGCGGCCGAGGCGCTCGGCGTGCCGGTCGGTACGGTCCGGTCGCGCCTGTCCCGCGCCCGCACCCGGCTGCGCGAACTCGCCGACGCCGAAGCCCGAGCCGCGCGCTCGAAGGACTCGCACACCTCGGGCCGTATCCCCGCACCCCGGCCCTTGACCCAGGAGAACCACGGATGAACACCACCCCGCGGCGCCGTCCGCTCCCCGGGGCCGAGGAGACCGAACCTCTCGGCCCCACCGACCTGCTCTCCCCGCCGCCGGTCCCCGGTTTGGACCCCGACCGTGAACTGCTGCTGAAAGAAGCGCTGCTGCGCCAGGCCGCCGCCGAAGAACCGCGGGGAAGCCTCGCCGCCCGGGCTGCCGTGGCTGCCCGGACCTCGCGCCTGCGCCCGCCCCGGCGCCTGATCGTCCGGGCCATGGTCCCGGCGGTCGCCTGCGCCCTGGCGGTGGGCGGCGTCGTAGCGGTGAACCTCGCGGACACGCCCGGGCGCGGAGCGCCCACGGTGCCGGGTGACGACGCCGCCCGCGCGCCCGAAGCAGCACGAGCGGCGCGAGCGGCACGGCTCCTCGACCGGATCGCCCTCGCTGCCGCATCGGCGAAGCAGCCGGTGGTCCGCGCCGACCAGTTCGTATACGTCGAGAGCAAGGTCGCCTACGCCGCGCAGAGCGCCGCGGGAGGTGCCGTGACCATGGCTCCCGTACACACGCGTCAGGTGTGGTTGTCCGCCGACGGCAGCCGCCCCGGCCTGCTGCGCGAGGAGGGCCGGCCCGACACGCCGCTCGGCACCGACGACGCTCCCGTATACGCCCTCGACGGTCCGGGGGCCACGCCCCGGCCGACAACTCTGCGCAAGCGCCCGTCGATCGGCGACCCGACCCATCAGTACGTCGCGTCGCTGCCCACCGACCCCGACGCCCTGCTGAAGCTGATCCGGGACGAGACCCGCGGGCAAGACCGGAATCCGGGCCCGGACCGGTCGCCGTACACGGGCTCGTCCCCGGACCCGTCCCCAGCCTCGAACCCGTCCCTGTCCCCGTCCCCCGCCTCGGCATCGGACCCGGACCAGCGGGCGTTCGCCGCGATCGGCGACCTGCTCGCCGAGACCTGGGCGCCCCCGGAGGTCAGCGCCGCGCTCTACAAGGCCGCCGCGAAGATCCCCGGAGTCACGGTGGTCGACGCGGCCCGCGATGCCGCAGGGCGTGCGGGCGTCGCCGTCGCCCGCACGGCGCACGGGCAGCAGACGCAGTGGGTCTTCGACCGGAGCACGTACGCGTTCCTCGGTGAACGGACGGTTCTTACCGAAGCCCGCGACGCGGGCCCGGCGGGGACCGTTGTCGGTGCCTCTGCGGTGCTCACCAAGGCCGCCGCCGACCGCGCAGGCGAGATCCCCGCCGAATCCGGCCGAGCGCCGGTGACGAAATGAGGTAGGTCGCGGACCGGCAGGCCGTTTCACGTCATTGGGCCAGATTTCCAGGCATGAAAGCGTTCTTCAGAGAAATTCGGCCACATCACGCCGCCCCTTGCCGTCCGGGTGCCGGGGCTCTTGACAGCGGCCCGGGTTGCGTGGAGGGGCGACGCCGGATACGGAACTCGGTATGTCGGATGTCTCCATTTGCAGGTGGAACGCGCAGCGGGCCGTCGGGTGGTCGCCACACTGTCCGGAAGCAGCAACTTCCCTCTCCCCGTGGCCGGTTCGCTCGGATGCGAGGGCAGTGCTGACGGCATAATCTCGACCGGTCTGAGTCTCCCCCGCGTGGGTCATCGGCATCCGGCAGCACTCGTCAGCACACCCGCAACAGGTGTGCTCTGCCCTGCGCAGCCCTTGATGAGTTCACGCACTCACCTGAAGAACCGGACGGAGAACGCTGTGACCGATGGCATTACGGAGTACTCACTCGGTAGTCCCGCATACGCGCCGCACTCGGTGTGCGTCGGCAACGCCGGCAAACTCTGGGTCACCACAAGCAACACAGGCACCTCCGGCAGCGGGTGCGTCGTCCGCGTCAATCCCCAGCGGCCCGGCGAGTTGAGCTACGCGAACCATTCCCACATGCCCCGGCTCTCCGCAGGGATCATGAAGGATCCGCTCGGCACCAGCAAGGTGTGGTTCGCCGCACCGGCGCCCCCCGCGCAGCAGGACCCGATCGTGGCGATGATGACCTCGGCCGGCTACCCCGTCACGTTCTATCCGCTGGAGGACGACGCCAAGGCGGAGAGCATCGCGCTCGAGACCACGAAGGGGGGCGGCTCGGGCACGCCGACCTACGAGTACAGCTTGCTGTTCGCCGAACCCGTGTACAAGTACGTGGGCGTCCTGCCGATCACCCAGTCCGGCGCCGGCCAGGTCGAGAAGATGAGCGTCGAGCACAACACGTGGCTCTGGGACGTGGCCGTCAGCACCGCCGAGGACGGGAAGACCCACACGTACTGGGTCACCGGCCAGACGAACAGCAACCCGTCCCGCACCCAGAACGGCCTGTACAAGCGCGGCCCCGGGCAGAACACCTGGGAGCGCATCGGCCTGCCCGGCGGGGACGGCCAGAAGCCCTACTACGTGAAGGTCGACACGGAGGCGGTCTGGGTGACCGCCACCAACCCGAACCAGGTGCTCCGGCTGAACCTGAACACCCTCCGGTGGAAGGAGCGGAACCTGGGCGCGGCCGTCCCGCAGCAGCTGACGTTCCATCCGAACGGCGAGGTCTGGGTCGCCTCCAGCCAGGGGATCCACATCTTCGACGGCCAGATGGAGGAGGAAGGCACCACCATCGGGCTCCCCAACGGCGGCAAGGCCAAGGGGATCTGCGTCGGCCAGGACGGGAACATCTGGTACACGAACCCCGACAGGAAGACCCTGGGCAAGTACCCCACCGCCGTCGCAGCGCTGGGGGCACCCTCCCGCCTCGGCCGTACCCAGGTGGTGTCCCACAGCGGGACCGTGCTGCACGCCAAGGAGCACGCCGACGCGCCGCTGGTCGCCGAGTACGTGGCCGACGGCCGGCCGATCCCGGGCATCCCGCTCACGTGCCGCATCGAGGCGGAAGGCGCGACTTTCGACGACAACACCCGCGAGCGGGTGATCCTCACCGACCAGCGCGGCCGAGTCTGCCTGCCGCCCGTGTACGCCGGGGAGGTCGAGGAGGAGGCGCTCCTGAGCGTCGGCCTCGGCAACACCGAGCCGCACATGACCACGACGCTCCACATCAGGCCGGCATAGCGCCTTCCCTGCGGCAGGCGGACCGCCGGCCGGTCCGCCTGCCCGGTCCATTCCTCTCCCCGGAAGGAGCAGCAGAATGCCGTCCGACGTGACACCTGCGACACCCGCGACCTCCGTAGAGCCTGTGAACCCCACGAGCGACACCGGCAAGTTTCCCCTCCCCGGTCCCGCCGCCGAGCTGGCATGGAACGTCGAAGACCACCGTCTCTGGTTCGTGACGGGCGAAGGCGGCATGGGGTACTTCGATCCCCGCAGCCACAGCAACGTGCTCTTCCCCCCGGCCGCGGGCGTCGCGGGCCGGGCGGACGCCATCATCTCCTGGCCGGGCCACGGCGTGTGGTCGTACGTCGCAGGGGCAGGCGAATCAGCCTTCGTCCGCTGCGACCAGGACGGCAACTACCAGGTCCGGTACGTGAGCGGCAGTTCCCGGTGCCGGGCCCTGGCGATCGCTCAGGACGAGAACGGCGGCGCCCTGATGGTCGCCCCGCTCGCCGACCGCAACCTCCTTGCCTTCCTGGAACCCGGGGGAGCCGTCGAGACCTCCCAGGTCTACTCCGCCGGCCTCTACGGGATCGCCGTCGCGGAGCAGGACCCGACGCAGCTGTGGCTCAGCTCTCCCGGCAGCCAGGCCCTGGTCACCTACGACATGGTCACGGGCCGGTTCTCCCCGCCCATCAGCGTGGGTGCCGAGGCGCAGGACCTGGCGATCAGCGCCGCGGGAGACGTCCTGTGGGTGGCCACGGCCGGAAACCGGCTCTACCGGTACGCCGTCCACGACCGCCGGTTCACACAGATCGACATCCCCTCCCCGGCCCACGGGCTCCTCGTGGCGGGCGACGGCACGCTCTGGTTCGCCAGTGCCGCGGGGGACGAGATCGGATACGTCCTGCCGGGGGAGGGCACGGCATCGGTGATCTCCACCGGCGCCCGGTCCCACCCGTCGGGCCTCGCCCTGGCCGGGGACGGCGACCTGTGGGTCGCCCTGTCCGGGGAGAACGCCCTGCAGCGGGTGTCCCGGCACCGGCTGGCCGTGCAGTCCGGCGACCACCAGACGGCCGAGGTGGGACAGCGCTTCCCCGAGCCGCTCGTCGTCAAGGCGACGCTGCTGGACGGAACACCGGTCGCCCGGCAGCGGATCGAGTTCTCGGTGCAGGCCGGCTCGGCCGTCTTCGAGAACGGCAAACCGATCGAGATCCGCTACACCGGCACCGTCGGCGAAGAGCTCGGTGTGGCGACCAGCTCCCTGCTCAAGGCGCTCAAGGAAGGGCCTTGCGTCGTCTCCGCCCGCTGGACCGAGGCCGATGCCGTGGCCTCGTTCTCCCGGCTCGTCGTCACCCCGGAGCGGGGCGTAGCGGACCACGTCCGCTACGTGTCGGGAGCGGGGCAGACGGTTCCCGCGGGCAAGTCCTTCGACGAGCCGATGACGGTCGTCGTGGAGGACAAGAACGGCAACCCCGTCGAGGACGCCGAGGTCACCTTCAGGATCCGTGGTGAGAACGTGGCGTCGTTCCCGGGCGGAAAGGACACCGCCAAGGTGAAGAGCGGGCCCGGCGGTTCGGCCGAGTCGCCCGTTCTGACCGCCGGTGACAAGCCCGGAGTGTTCTCGGTGCGGGTGTGGGTGGCCAAGACCGCGGTGAGCCTCCTGCTCGACCAGACCATCGAGTGACGACGGCAGAAGCAGCGCACCGACCAGCACACCGGACGGAGCAACTGAGGAAAGGCTGAACGACATCCCGGCCCCCGCCCCCCTCCCCGGGCGGGGGCCGGGCCCCCGCGGCCCCGCGGCCGCACGCCCGATGGAGGAACCGCACCGCCATGCCCCAGACCGGATCGCAGGACAACGGATCCTCGCTGCGCACCGAGTTCGACTTCGAACTGCCCCACGGGTACGTGGACGCCGCAGGCACCGTCCACCGCCGCGGCGCCATGCGGCTCGCCACCGCCCGGGACGAGCTCTCGCCTCTGATCGACCAGCGCGTCCGGGAGAATCCCGCCTATCTCGGGGTCGTCCTCCTCAGCCTCGTCATCACCCGCCTGGGGACGGTGCCCGACATCCACGCGGGCGTCGTGGAAGGCCTCTTCGCCACGGACCTCGCCTACCTCCAGGACTTCTACCGGCGCATCAACGGCCTCGACTCCGGCCACGGCGCCGTCGCCTGCCCGTCCTGCGGCACCAGTTTCGCCGTGCCGGGCGGGGCGGCCGGTGAACGCCTGGGGGAAGCATGACGCACCCTGCGCAGCGGCTCCGGGAAGAGGTGGCGTACATCGCCTACCACTTCCACTGGGGGTACGCGGACCTCCTCTCCCTGACGCACGAGGAGCGGCGCGCCTGGGTGCGCGAGATAGCCGGGATCAACACCGCGCTCGCCGAGGGGCGGGGGGCGCGGTGAAGACGGCGGGGCGGTGGCGTCGCCGGGACCGGGCCCGGGGCGGGGATCGGGCCCGGGATCGCTGCGTACGCGAGGAGTCCGTCCTGGGTCCGGCCCCGGCCCCGGTCGTTGCGTCCTCCGCCGTCCCCGAGCGGCCTCGCGGGGAGTGGCGGGCGGTGGCCCCGGCGGGGCTGGTGCGGCTTCCTGCCCTGGGGGCCGGTGGGCCCGCCGCCTTCCGGGAGCAACTTGTGGCGTGGCGCCCGGCCCCGACCGTCACGACGGCCGGACGCCTGCTGCCGCGCGCGGTGCCGCTGTCCGGGGCCGCGGCACGGGGGCCGCTCGTGACCTTGCCGCGGATGGGCGGGGGCGGGGGCGGGGACAGGGGGTTTGCTGCTCCGGCTCTGCCGAACGCAGCGGTGGGCAGCATGCCGTTGCCCCCTGGGGGCGGCCTGGGCGACGAGTCTGCGGCCGGAGGTAACGGCTCTCCTGAAGCTGCCCCGGAGAACTTCGCCGAAGTCCCGCCCGGGGCCGGGTGGCGCGGCGCACTGAGGTCGGCGGTGAACGCCTTGGGGGGCCGGATGCGCCGGCCCGATGCGCCGGGGGAGGGCGTCGGAGACGGCCGGGTGGCGGTCACCGCGGGCCCGGCTGACGACGGGGCCGGGGCGCGGGCCACCCACGCTGCGTTCGCGGTTCGGGACGGGGACGCCGGTTCGGGACGGAAGGCGGCCGGGAGCGGCCGCCGCGGTCCCGATGCGGGGTCCGTCGCGGGACGTACAGCAGGGGGTTCTGAGGCCCATCGGGGACTCCAAGAGGGAGCCGGCACGGTATCGGCGGAGCCAATACCCAGCATCAGACAGCATGACGGAGTGGCCTGCGGAGGCGTGCCCGGACGGATCGGGAGGCCGGTTCCTGCACCCGGTGCTTCTGCGGCGGCGGCCCGCTCCGTTCAGGATGCTCTCCGCGCCACCCCGGGTCCGCTTCCCCTGCCCAGAACCGGAGTTTCCTCCGCCACGGCGGCGGAAGCGGGGGCGGGCTCCGATGCGGGGAGGCCGGGAACGGATTCTGTTCCACGCGGGGACAGGACCGGGCAGCGGCCGGATGCGGCATTCGGCTCGCGGACGGGCCCCGTTGCAGGCGACGAGGAAGCGGCCGGTCTGAGTCCCGGCGTCGGGCCGGGTTCCGGGCACATGCCCGGTGTCGGTGTCGGTTTCGGACGTGGCGACGGGGCCGAGGGATCTTCCGGTGCGGCCTTCGGCGCGCCGACGGGGCCCGTTGCAGGGAGCGGTCTGAGGCCGGGAGACAGGGGAGGGGCCGGCTTCCATCTCGGCGCAGGGGCCGGCTTCGGGGTCGGTCGTGGCAATGGGCCCGAGAAATCCTCCGGGGCAACATCCGGCTTACCAGTGGGGCCTGTTGCCGGGGCCGGTTCCCGGCCGAGGCCCGGGGTACGGCGGAACTCCGGCCACGGGGAGCGGACGGAGGCGTCGTCCGGCGCAGTGCCCGACTCCCCGGCGCGCGGCGCCGCAGACACCCTTCGTGGACCCGGACCCGGACCCGCACCCGGGGAACGGGCGAACTCCGGCCGCGGTGCCGGGCCGGGCTCCGGCCCTGCTTTCCCTGTCGCCGCGGACGGTTTCGGGGCCTCGTCAGGGGCCTCCTCCGGGGCGCCGCCCGGCGCGTCGGCGGGGTGGGTCGCAGGGCCCGGCACCGGTGGGCTCCGTGTATGGCCTGCAGACGCAGCCAGGCGCAGCGCACCGCCGGAGGCGGAGCCGGACCCGGCCGCTGGGGTTGCGGCCGGTTTCGGTGGCCCTGGCGGGCCGGCGTCGCGCTCAGGGCGGGACTCGGGAGCCGGGGCCGGTCCGCTCTCGTGGAACCGTCCCGGTGCAGGGACGACCGCTCCTGCTTCGGGTCCCACCGGTGCCAGGCCGGGGGCGGGCCCCGGGAAGCCCATTCCCTTCGGGTCCGCCCCCGCCCCGTTTCCCGCCACCGACCCCGCCTTCCCGGCTGTTTCCGGGGCGCAGCACGCCGCACCCGGCCCGCACCATGGTCCGGGCGGCACCCGCCCGGCGTCCGCTGCCCGTAGCGATGGAGAGGGGCCCGGATTCGGCGGCGGGTACGCCTGGGCACCCCTCGGTGACACTCCCGGTGTCGCCGAGGGCCCCGGCCGGCCTGCCGGTGATGGCCACCCGAGCGGCCCCGCCGCCCGGCGCCTGGGGATCGGCCGGCCCCTACGGGAGGTACCCCGTACCGCCATGCCCCTCGCTTCCCCTCCGCCGGACGCCGCCCCCGGCGCGCCGTCCGCGGGCAGCGGAGGAAGCGGACACCCCGCCCCACCCTTCACGACCGCGCCCCCGCCCGGGCCTCCGGTCAGCAAGCCCGCCCCGGCCACCGCCCCGGCCGCCCGCGAAATCGCCCGTGAAGTCGCCCGCGCTCACGCGGACCTCCTGGCCGAGGCCGTGCTCCCCGCCCTGGAGGCCTCGCCCCGCGCCCGGCGGGCACAGCGGTCGCGTTCGTCGGCGTACGACCAGCCCGCTCCCGCCTCCCCGGCCCCCTCCTCCGCTCCCTTCCTCTGGGGATCCGCCGATCCCCGTTAGCGCCCCCCGCAACCCGTCACAACCCGCCACAATCCGCCGGAACCCGTCACGACCCGTCACGACCCGCACCCACCCGCCGCCCCTGTCCCCGACCCGACGGAGACCCCGCACATGCTGGACCAGCCGTTCGCCGTCAGTTCCCACTTCCAGCTCTCCATCGGCCTCCACGCGCTGGGCTCGTTCACCTCCTGTGACGGCCTGGGCTGTGCGATGGAGGTCGAGGAGCGCGTCGAGGGCGGGCTGAACGGGCACGTCTGGCAGCTGCCGACCCGCCTGCGCTACACGAACGTCGTGCTGACCCGTCCGCTCTCCCAGCAGACGGTCCTCATCTGGGCCTGGCTGCAGCAGCAGGTCCGTGAGCCGGTGCGGCTGCCGGGGCAGCTCGTGGCGCTCGGCCCGGACCGGCAGCCGATCGTGCGGTGGCTGCTGGACGGCGTACTGCCGGTGCGCTGGAGCGGGCCGACGTTCGACACGGACCAGTCGCAGCCGGCCCGGGAAACCTTGGAGATCACGCACAACGGCTTCCTGGGGATAACGGTCTGACCCGTTCCCGTACCCGCCGGCCCGGCCCCCGCCCCGCCCGCACACACCCTCCGAGAGGACCGCATGCTGTCCGAGCTGCTGGGAGGCGCCCCCGTCCGGGCCGCCCTCGTGATCTACGATCCCCCGACGGGCACCGGCAACACGCCCGGCCCGGAACGCGGGCGCGTCCGGCTGCACTTCAATCCGGACCGCGTCCAGGTGGGCAAGCAGGCCCGCTGGGACCGCAGCAGGTCGCCGTCCAACGGGGAGGCCGCCCAGGCGCAGTTCGTGGGCGCGCAGCCGCGGACGATGACGCTGGAAGTGTTCCTCGACGCGGGGGACTTCCGCTCCAGCGTGCAGGACCAGGTAGAGAAGCTGCTCGACTGCTGCGCCCCCACTGCCGCGAGCACCACGGCCAAGCCGGCCTCCGCGCCGTGGGTGCGGCTGGAGTGGGGCCGTTCGCGGACGACGGCGTTCCTGGCGCTGGTGACGCAGGTCGACGCGACGTACACGCGCTTCGGGCACGACGGCGTGCCGCTGCGGGCCTCCTGCAACATCTCCATGGAGGAGGTGGGTGGTTCGTCGCCCCGGCAGAACCCGACCTCCGGCGCGGACGGACCGGTGGCCACGCACCGGATGGTCGCGGGCGACACCCTTGCCGGGCTGGCCTGGCAGACCTACGGCGACGCCACCCGCTGGCGGGCCATCGCCCGCGCCAACGCCGTCGACGATCCCTCCCGGGTGCCGCCGGGCACCGTACTGGTACTGCCGGTCCTGGAGGAGCGGGCCGCGGAGGAGCACACCTCAGGAGGTCCCGCGTGACGCAGCGGACGTACGCTGCGGAGCCGGTGATCGCCTTCGGTTCCGTGCTGCAGGAGCTGTGGGCCGACCGGCTCGCGGAGGCCGTGGTCGACACCGCCGTGGGCGCACCGGCCCGGGCCCGCCTGCGGTTCCGGGATCCGGGCAACCGGCTCCTGGCGGCGGTCGGCATCAAGGTCGGTTCGCCGCTGACGGTGTCCGTGGCCGCCGCCCGCCGCCGCGCCCGCGCCGAGATCTTCGACGGGGAGGTCACCGCGCTGGAGACCGAGGTGGACAGCGACGGCACCTTCACGACCGTACGGGCCACGGATCGCGGCCACCGGCTGATGCGCGGGCGGCGCGTGGCCGCCTACGTCGACACGACCGTCGCCGAGGTCGCGCAGGCGGCCGCGGGCCGGCACGGACTGAAGACCGGCAGCATCGAGGCGGAACGCACCCGGATCGAGCACCTCGCCCAGCCCAACCTGACCGACTGGGAGCTCCTCACCCACCTCGCCGACCAGCGCGGACTGCGCCTGTCCGTCGAGGGCAGCACCGTCCACATGACCCGCCCCGCGGCCGCGAGTGGCGCCCCCGCACCCACCACGGGAGCGGACCGCAGCCCGTACGTCCTCCAGTACGGGGTGAACCTGATGGCGCTGCGGGCCGCCGTGTCCTCCGAGGGGCAGGTGGCCGACGTGGAGGTCCGCGGCTGGGACCCCGGGACCAAGGCGGCACTGTCCGCCACCGCGAGCGCGGGCCGCAGCGAGCGGCTGAGCCTGGGCGTCACCCCCGCACAGCTCGGCGGCGCGTTCGGAGGTGCGTCGGCCGGGCTGCTCGTCAGCGGCCGCCCTTACACCGCCGCGCAGCAGGTGGACGTCGCAGCCC
This sequence comes from Streptomyces sp. KLMMK, assembly GCF_036961605.1. Classification (NCBI taxonomy): domain Bacteria; kingdom Bacillati; phylum Actinomycetota; class Actinomycetes; order Kitasatosporales; family Streptomycetaceae; genus Streptomyces; species Streptomyces sp. KLMMK. The sequence goes on along the minus strand of NZ_JBAMDC010000045.1, from coordinate 13,186 downwards.
GCGGGGTGGCGGAGGAGGCAGCAGCCGCCATGGCGCGGCTCTCCGCCGAGGCTGCGGGCACCCCGGAGCTGCGGGCCGGCGTGCCCGTCGCGCTGGCCGGGGTGGGCGAGCCGTTCACCGGCAAGTACACGGTCACCGCCTGCCGGCACACTTTCGACGGCGAACAGGGCTACCGCACCCACGTCCACGTCGGCCCGCTGCCCCCTCCCGTCGTGCCGTACCCGCCGCCCCTGTGCGGGCTCGGCGTCGCGGTGGGCGTGGTGACCGACACCAAGGAACCCGGTCAGGGCCAGCGCGGCGCCGTACGGCTGCGCCTGCCATGGCTCTCGCAGGATTACGTGACCGACTGGGTCCGCACCGTCCAGTGGGGCGGGACCGACGGCGGAGGCGTCTTCGCGCCGGAGGCCGGGGACGAGGTCCTCGTCGGCTTCGAACACGGGCGCCTGGACCGGCCGTACGCCATCGGCGGCCTCTACAACGGCGTCGACGCCCCCACCGACCACGGCCTGCCGCTCGTCGACGCCGGCACCGGGCGCGCCAACCGCCGCTCGCTGGCCTCCCGCACCGGGGACCGCCTCGAACTCCTCAGCGCCACCGACGGGCCCCAGGGCGTCCGGCTCCTGACCGGCGACGGCAAGCTCACCACCCACCTCGACCGGAAGGACACCACGATCGCCTTCGCGGCGGGGGAGGGCGAGAAGACCGTACGGGTCTCGCTCGACGGGCGCGGCGACGGCACCCTCACCATCGACGCGGGCGAGGCGGGCAGCGTGATCGTCACGGCCGGCACGGTCACCGTCAAGGCGGAGGGCAGCGGCGGGGGAGAGCTGCGGCTGGAAGGCGCCACCGTCACCGTCGAGAGCAAGGGCGTACTCACGCTCAACGGCAAGAGCACGACGATCACGGGCGACACCGTGGACATCAACTGACGCTCCGGCAGCTGCCGCTCCGGCAACTCACGCTCCGCCAGCTGATAAAGCCGGCAGCTGACGAACCGGCCGCTGACGAACCGGAAACCGGCGTCCGGGCGATCACCGGTGAACCTTCCAGGAGAGGACGGACCGTGGACATCATCGGCGCGGGGTGGGCCTTCCCCGCCGTCATCACCGGCACGGGCCGGGTCGGCCTCGCGCGCGGCAGCGACGACGTGGAGCAGGCCGTCCGCATCATCCTGTCCACCGCGCCCGGCGAGCGGCCCATGCGCCCGGAATTCGGCTGCGGCATCCACCGGCTCGTCTTCGACCCGCTCGACGCCACCACCGTCGCCCGCGCCGACGTGGAGGTGCGCCGGGCCCTGGACCGGTGGGAGCCGCGCATCGAGGTCGACGACCTCCTCTTCAGCACGGACTCCGAGGACACCGGCGTGCTCTACATCGACATCCGCTACCGGCTGCGGGCCACCAACGAACCCCGCAACCTCGTCTTCCCCTTCTACACCCTGCCCGGCGAAACCCCGGATGAGTGACCCATGTCCATTTCCCTGCCCACCCCCGGACCGGGGAGCGCTTCCGCTTCCGCTTCCGTTTCCGCGCACGAGCAGGATCCTGCGGATCCGTCCGGCGTTCCCGTCCCCGACCTCGACGACCTGCGCTTCCAGCCCCTCGTCGACGCCGCCAAGCGCGCCCTCCCGGAGCGCGTACCGGAGTGGACCGACCACAACGTGTCCGACCCGGGCGTCACCCTGATCGAAGCCTGTGCCGAGCGGGCCGACCAGCTCTCGTACCGCATCGACCGGATGACGGACCGGCAGCGGTCCGCCCTGCTCCGGCTCATGGGGATCACGCCGCTGCCCGCCTCCCCCGCCCGCGTCGTCGTCGAGTTCCTGCGCGGCGGCGCCCTCCCCTCCTGCGTGATTTCCGAGGGCACGGAGGTCCGGACCGGCGACGGCGAGGAAGCCGTCGTCCTGTGCACCACCGCGCGGCTGACCCTCGCGGAGGGACAGCCCTCGGGGTGCGTGGAGGCCGTCGAACAACCCCTCACGTACAACGAGGTGCTGGGTGTCGCCGACGGTGCTCCGGGCGGCCGGTTCGCGACGTCGCAGCGCCCCTGGCGGCCCGGGGCGCCCGTCGCGGACCCGCCGTTCGGGCCGCCGGTCACCGTCTGTGTGGAGGGCGTGGCATGGCCGTCCGTACGAACATTCGCCGAGGTCGGACCGGTCACCTCGGCCTTCTGGTGGGACGACGCCGCGTGCGAAGTCGTCTTCGGGCCGCTGGTTCCGGCGGAGAGCGGCAGCGCGCAGCACGGGGCCGTGCCACCGCCCGGCGCCGTGGTCAGCGCCGAGTACACCGCCTACCGGGGCGGCAAGGGCGGCGTCCCCGCCGGTACGCCCCTCACCGTCGCGGCACCGGCCGGACTGACCGCCGCCGTCCGCACGGTGCTCGCGCCCGCGCAGGACGCGGAGGACTGGCGCCAGGCGCTGGAGCGGGCCGGGCTCGGCCTGGCCCCCTTGCGGCGCGCGGTCACCGCGGCCGACCACGAGCAACTGATCGAGGAGCACGTCGACGGCCTGGCCCGGGTGCGGGTGACGGCGCTGACCCGCCCCACCGACTCCCGCGTGCCGGAGGCGTTCGACGTACCGCAACGCCCGGCCGAGGTCCTCGCCTGCGCCGTCGCCGCCCGGAACCCGAGCCGGGCGGTGCACTACTACGACAACGGCACCATCACGGCCCGCCCGCTGCCCCTCCGGATGCCGGACACGGACGAAAGCGGCGGCACGGGCGCGCCCACCCGAGGCGGCGAGACCGATGACGTGCCCGACGAGGTCCAGCAGGCCAAGTGCCTGAACGCCGTCATCCGCACCGGCGAACCGCAGCCGAAGCTCCCGTTCGAACAGCCGCCGAGACTCTGGTTCTACGGGCGGCACTGCCTGTGGGACGGAGGGGACGGGCCGCGCGAGATCCGGGACGAGTTCCCCGGCCTGCCGGAAGCCTTCTGCGCCGACCTCGACGAGGTGGCCGTACTGGCCGCCCCCCGGACACCCGATGCCTACGAACTGTTCTTCTTCAAGGGCGAGACCTTCTATCACCGCGCCTACACCGTCGTCTCCGGCGACCGGGGGTTCCTGCCCCTGCCGGACAGCAGGGGCGTGACCTCGCGCATTTCGGAAGCGTTCCCCGGGCTCTCCCCGCAGTGCCAGGACACCCCGGACGCTGTGGCCGTCGTCAACGGCGTCTTCTACTTCATGAAGGGGACGCGGACCGAACCCGCCCTCTGGCGCTCTGAGGATGCCCTCCTGCACGTCCTCCTCGTGCCCCGCACGGACGCCGACCCCGAACAGAAGCCGGCCGCCGGGGCGTTCGACATCCCGGCGGACGCCCTCGCACAGGTGAACTCCGTTGCCGACGCCTCACGGCTGCTCGGCGAGCGCCTCGGCGTGGGCCCTCCCCGCTACCACTCGTTCGGCGTCACCGCCACCGTCCGGCCGTGGAGCAGCACGGAGGAGGACGAGGCACGGGCCCGGCAGGCCGCCGAACGGGCCCTGCGCCGCTTCTTCCACCCCACGGCCGGAGGGCCGGACGGGCGGGGCTGGCCGTGGGGCCGCCGCGTCCACGCGGGCGACGTCTACACCGCGCTGGAACCGCTCCCCGAGCTCCGCGGCACACTCGCCGTCGGCCTGACCCTGCCCCCGCCCCACGAGGGCGTGGACGGTGGCGGTGGCGGTGGCAGTGGCAGTGGCGGTGAGGGAGGCGGTGGTGGCGTCGGTGTCGGCCGGGCCGTCACGTCCGTCGAGGTCTCCGACGGCGGCCTCGTACTGCTCGACGGCGTGGACATCACCATCGCTCGCCCCGAGGACTGACCGCCTGAGGATGACCGCCTGAGGATGACCGCCTGAGGACTGAACCGCCTGAGGACTGACCACCCGAGACTGTCCACCCGAGACTGACCGCCCGCAGGGCCCGGCGCCGCTCGCCGGGATCCCGGAGAGGACCGCACCGCCATGGATCCGCATCCCGCACCCCGCGCAGCGCGCCCCCTCGCCCTGCCGTCCGTCTACTCCGGCGACACGGTCGCGGAGGCGTTCGCCGCCGCGATCGGCGAGTCCCTGGCTCCGACGGAGGAGCGGATCGAGAGCCTCGACGCCGTCCTCGACCCCTGGCGCGCGCCTCCCGCCTTCCTGGACTGGCTGATCCGCATCACCGGAGCCCGGGTCGAGCCCGGGTGGACCGAGACCCAGCGGCGCAAGGCCGTCGACCTGGCGCCCCGGCTGACGGCCTACCGCGGCACCCCGTACGGGCTGCTGCTGGAAGCGAAGGAGCTCCACGGCTGGGACCGCCTCGACATCCACGACCCCGGCGGCGTCTTCACCGACGGCGACAGTCCCCCTCGGGCGGGTCGCACGCTCACCGTCACCCTGACCGCGGGCCGCGGCGAGGACCGCCAGGCCCTCGAACACCGGCTCACCCGCCTGGTGCGCGCACACTGCCCCGCGCACCTGCCGTTCAAGGTCGTGGTCATCAGCGACCAAGCGGGTCGCAGCGGCCAGGGCGACCGCCGGGAGGCGCAGCCTGCCGAGGGCTCCGGACCTGCCGGGCCCGCCCCCTCCACTCCTGACGAGAGGTCACAGCAGGGATGAGTCTGCCGACACCCGAGTACGACGGGCGCACCCGCGACCAGGTCGTCGCCGCCGCCGTCGACGCCGTGCACCGCAGAGCCGGGGTGTGGAGCGGGCAGGACCGCACCGACCCCGGCCGGGGCCTGATCGAGACGTGCACCGACATGGTCGTGGCCCTGCGCGACCGTATCAACCTGGCCCCCGACCAGCGTCGCCTGAAGGCGCTGAGCCTGCTGGGCGTCCGGCCGTACCAGCCGTCGCCCGCGCAGACCGAGGTCGTCTTCCGGCTCGCGGCACCGCCGCCCGAACCGGTCGTCGTCCCCGCCGGGCTGGAGGTGGCCACGCGACCGGTGGGGGAGGAGGAACCGGTCGTCTTCAGCACCCTGACCGAGGCCGTGCTCAACCCTTGCGTCCTCGTCGCCGCCGGCAGCTTCCGGGAGTGGCACACCGGCAGCGGGACCCTGGAGGGCACGCTGACCGGACTGGGCGTCGACGCGGACAAGCCCGTCGAGCCCGTCGCCCCCGCGTACGCAGGACCGCCGCTCCACCTCAACCTCCCCTATCTGGAGGACTTCCCGGATTCCGGGGAGGCCACGGACGGCCTGGGTCCCGGCCTTCTCGGCGTCGGCCCTGCGCCCGTCGGCCCGCCTGCCGCGACCGGCCCCTACGCGCTGCTGGTCCTGTCCGTTCCCGTCCCCAACACCCGGGTGACGTTCGACGCCCGGCTGGGCGAGGCCCCCGTCACCACGGCCGGAGACGGCAGCCGCCCGGCGCGGGGCCGGTGGGAAGCCTGGCAGGGGACGCACTGGACCCCCTGCCGCGTCGTGACCGAGAGCGTGACCGGCCCCGGGCTTCCGGGACAGATCACTCTCGACCTCCCGTCCGCCCACGCGCCCGCCCAGCTCCTCCTCCACCGACGGCCGGGGCCCGGCCGGGACCCGGGTCCGGGCGAAGAGCAGGATGCGCCGCGCCGGCTGCGCGACGTAGGCCTGATCCGCTACCGCACGGATGCGGGACAAGCCCTCCTGACCGAGGCCGCGCTCAGCCCGGTGCTGAGCGTGCCCGTCCCGGTCGTCCAGGCCCGGCTCATCCAGGACGAGACGCTGGGCACGGCCTCCGGCATCCCCGGCGAGCGGCTGCGCTTCGCCCATCCGCCGATGTCGCGGTCCACCGATCCCCTCGTCGTCGAGGCCACCGTCGGCGGGCGCACCGAACGGTGGACGCACGTCGCCTCGCTCGCCGGATCGGGGCCCGGCGACCGGCACTTCACCCTGGACCCGCGCACCGGCGAGGCCGTGTTCGCGCCGCTGGTGGCCGGGGCCCGCGGTCCGCGGCAGCACGGGGCGGCGCTGCCCGCGGGCGCGGTCGTCCGGGCGCGGCGCTATCTGTCCGGCGGCGGCGCCCGGGGCAACGTGCCCGCCCGGACGATCACGGTGTTGCGGACGCCGCTGCCCTACATCTCCTCCGTGACGAACCCCGCGCCCGCCGTCGGCGGCACGGAGCGCGAGAGCGCCGCCGCCTGCGCGACCCGCCTGCCGCTCGGCTCGTCCGTGCCCGAACGGGCCGTCGTCCCGCGCGACTACGAGCAGCTGGCCCTCGCCGCCTCCGCGGGCATGGCCCGCATCCACCACATCCGGGACCTGACCGACGACGCGCTCGACCCGGCGCGCAACTACGTCCCGTGGGAGCCCGCCACGACCGAGGTCCGGTTCACCCTCGCGCCCGGCGTGCGCGAGGCGCCCGGTTGGGCGGAGGTCACGACGGAGGGCGGGAAGACGGTCTTCACCACCACCGGGGCGGCCGGCCGCGAACTGCCGGAACCCATGGGCACGGCGCCCCTCCGTCTCCGCCCGCACGTCACCGCCGCCGAAGAGATGTTCCTCGCCGGGAGCTACGCGGCGGAGTCCGGCTTCTCGGGCCCCTTCAAGGAACACGGCAAGCTGGTCCTCGCCCTAGTGCGCATCGTGAAGTCGCACGACCTGCGCAACCTCACCCTGTGGGTCGCGGCGTCCGGGAGCGGCGGGCGGCAGCCGGGCGACCGCATCGCGGTGTCGGTGTTCGCCCCCCGGAGGGGAAAGCCGTGGTGGGACACCGCCTTCCCGTGCGCGTATGCCGCCGCACCTGCCGAGGAGATCACGGTTGCCGGTGGCGAAAAGGGCGGCAAGGGTGGGCAGGAGACGAGCCTCGCCGCTCACCCCGTCCCCCTGGCCGCCTCCGCGCGGTGGCTGGCCGCGGTCGACCGGGGAGAGCTCGCCACGACGCCGCAGGAGGCCGTCCAGGATCCGGGACCGGATCTTCCGGTGGACGGGGCCGCCTGCTGGCTGGCCGTCCAGATCCTCGACCCCAAGGGCACGGACGACACCACGTACACCGTCCACGCCGACTCCGGCACCACGAAGGGTGTCCCCGCGCTGCAGTACGCGGTGCAGCCTGCGGGCCACAAGGAAGCCGTGTCGACGGGCGCGCCCGGGCAGGTCCTCCCGGTGCTCGAAGCACCGGTGTACGGCGACCTGCCGGCGATCCACGTCGGTACGGGCGACTGGACGACCGTCGTCTCCTTCACCGACTCGCAGCCCGACGACGGACACGTCGTGGTCAACGCCAGCACGGGCCAGGTCCACTTCGGCCCCTGGATCGGCAACCGCCAGTACGGCAAGGTTCCCCCGAAGGATACGAGGATCACGACGGGCGGCCCGTACAAGGTCACCCTCGGCGCCGCCGCCAACGGCATCCCCCCGGGCGACGTCAACTGTGTGAAGGAGCCCGCGGACGGGGTGCTGGGGGTGGTGAACACCACCCCCACGGGCGGCGGGAAGAACGGCTACACGGACACCAGCGGTGGCAACACCCGAGCCGGCGTACGGCTCATGGTCATCCCCTTCGTCACGACCGACGAACGCGGCTGGTTCCCGTTCCACATGCTCACCCCCGGTCGCGACGCCTGCGACACCTTGCGGCGCTCCCTGCGGGCCCGCCAGCCGGAAGGGGTCCCCGTGTGGCTGGAGCAGCCCGGCTACCGGGGCATCCGCATCGACGCCCGCATCGTGCCCGCCGACTACCGGACCGCCTCCGAGCGCGCCGCCCTCGGGGCAGCCGCCGAACGCGCCCTGTACCGGTACTTCAGCCCGGTCGGCGGCGGCCCGGACGGCACCGGCTGGCCGCTGGGCCGCCCGGTGTACGCAGGAGAGGCCTTCCGGATCCTGGAGCAGGTGCCCGGGGTCGCCCGCGTGGCCACTGCGGCCCTGACGCCGGTCGATCCGCGCAGCGGCGTGGCCGGGCCGCCCGTGGACCTGGTCGCCTGCGGGCCGGCCGAGACCGTGTACTCCGTCGAACACCGGATCACCGTTGCGGAGGTGCCGTCATGAGCGGGACGAGCGGGACGGATCAAAGGGGCACGGGCCGGGGAGCCGCCGTCACCGCAGAGACCCGGCTGCTGGCCGTGGACTGGGCAGCGGACCGGCTGGCTGTCGTGGGCCTCGGCACACCGGGAAGTCCGGAGCCGCCGCATACCGTCGAGGTCGGGAGCAACCCCCGTGCGGTGGGCACCGGGACGGACGGCACCCGGGCCTACGTCGCCGACCACGGCTCGGGGACCCTGTCGGTGGTGGACCTGACCGGCCCCGAGCCCGTGGTGCTGCGGAGCGTCCCCACCGGCCCGGGCCCGGTCTCCGTGGTCGCCGGACTCGCCCGCGACCGCGTGTGCGTCGCGGATGACTCGGGCGGGGTCGTGGTCTTCGAGGCGGACGGCGAGCGCGTGGCCGGACTCGCGGTGGGCCAGGGGCCGTGCACCCTGGCAGCGGCCCCCTCGGGGGAGCGGGTCTGTGCTGTCGACGTAACGGGAGGTACGGCTTCGGTGATCGGCGTGGCCGGGCCGGCCGCACCGTCCGTGACCGGCTCCGTGCCGGTGAACGGAGCCACCGGGGCGGTCGTGGTGTCCCCGGGCGGAGCGTTCGCGTACGCCGCGAGCAGGAAGGACGTCACAGCCGGTGCGGTCACGATCGTCGACCTCGTCCAAGGCGCCGAGGTGCTGGAAGGATCCCCTGTGGCCGTCGGCGCCGAGCCGCGCGCGATCGCGGTGAGCCCGGCGGGCGACCGCATCTGCGTGGCCGCCTACGGCTCGGCGTCGGTCGCGGTCGCCGAACTCGACCGGCAGAGCGGGCGGATGGGCTCCGTCGCCACGGTCGCGACCGGCGCGCACCCGGCCGCCGTGGCCTTCACGCCGGACGGCCGTCTGATCCACGCCGTCAGCCAGACCACGGGGAAGGTCACCGCGATCCGTGTGGACGCACTGGGGCAGGGGGAGGGGCACGGGCACGGGCAGGACTCGGAGACCGCGGAGCTTGAGGTCGCCACAGTGCCTTCGGGTGTGGTGTTCGGGTCCGGTGGCCACTACGCGTACGTCACCGACCAGGCGACGGGCCACCTCGTCACCGTACGTGCGGCCCCGTACAAGGAAGGGGAGATCGGCACGGGGGCCGGCTCGAAGCCGGTCGGCGTCGCGGTCTCCCCGGACGGCCGGTGGGCCTACGCGGCCGACACAGCGCCCACGTCCGACAAACTCGCCGTGCTGGACCTCGAACGCCTGGAGTCCGGCACGCCGGTCGGCCTCGGAACCGGGCACAAGCCCTGGGACGCCGCCGTGGCACCGGACCGCACGTTCGCCTGCGCGACCAGCCCGGATTCGGACCACCTCCTCCTTCTGACACCCGCCTCGGGAGAGACCCTGGACGGCGGCGAAGGCGCCCGGGTGACTCCGATCGCCCTGGCGCCGGGATCCCGGCCGCACGGCGTGGCCGTCACCCCGGACAGCCGGTACGCGGTGACCGCCGACCACGGCACGGCGACGGTGTCGCTCGTCGACCCGCGCGGGGGCACGTACACGATCGGCGCGGAGACCGTCGACTGGATCCACCCCGACGGCATCGCGCTGTCCGGGGACGGCCGGACGATGTACGTCGCGGACTTCGCCGAGACCGAGCCCAACCAGCTCGGCGGGCAGATCGCCGTTCTCGGCAGGGACTCCTCGGGCCGGTGGGAACGCAGGACGGTCATCGACGCGCAGACGGGGAAGCTGTCCGGCCCCCATGAGATGGCCCTGTCGCCGGACGAACGGCTGCTGTACGTCGCCAACTACCAGAACGCGACCGTGTCGGTCCTCGGGCGTGACGGCGACAACGAAGCGTGGACCTTCCGCCGGACCATCACCAAGAACCCCGCCCTGCTGCGGCCCTACGGTCTGGCCCTCTCACCGGACGGAGCCACCCTCTACGTCTCCAACGCCGCCGGCACCACGGGCACCGTCGAGATGTTCGACGTCGCCGACGGCCAGGGGGACAGGCACACAGGGACGATCATCGTGAAGCAGCACCAGACCGACGTCCACCTCGGGCTCGCACTGTCCCCGGACGGCCGGATCCTCTACGCGGCCGACAAAGAGCCCCGCCCGAGAGCGGAGACGGCGACCGGCACGGTGTACGGGGTATCCCTGCAAGAGGATATGAAGGTCGACGTCGTGGCGAACGCCGCATCGGGCGTCGGTATCGACACACCCAGCGGGCTCGTCTGCCGTGACGACCACACCCTGTGCGTCGTCAACCAGGGCGACAAGACGGTGCCTTCGCGGCCCGCGTGCCTGGCCGTGCTCACACTCGACGCGACCGGAACGGCCGTGCGCGAGCACAAGACCGAAGCCCTCGACAAGGACGTCCTCCCGTACTCGCCCGCCGTCTCGGACGACGGCGCCCTGTACATCGCCAATTTCGACGGGCCGACGGTCACGGTCTTCGGTTCCATGGTCACGCCCGTTCCGGTCGGGGAGGCAGCCGACTCGCAGCCGTGGGACGTGGCCGTCACCCAGGACGGCGCTTACGCGTACGTCACCGACCGCCGCGCCGGTGCCGTACGGTGCGTCCGCATAGCTGACCACGACGTGAGCACGCTCCCCGTGGGCGAGGACCCCATGGGCGTGGCGAGCGGGCCGGGCGGCGTCCGCGCCTACGTTGCCAACCGCGGCGGCAACAGCATCTCCGTCCTTGACAGAACCCCTGAACGGACCGGTACGTCCGTGCCTGTTCCCGCGTCCGCGGACACGGCCGGGGGCGTCCGGGCCCTGGCGCTCCACCCCCGAGCCCCGTTCGCCTATGTCGCCCGGGACAACAGCCTCGACGTCGTGGCCCTCGACGGAGGAAGGGCGGCTGGGCCTGCCTTGAGTACTGGCGCGTCCCTCTGCGCCGTAGCGGTGCACCCCGGGGGAACGTACGCCTACGCGGTGGACGCCGCCGGCCCCGTGCCCGAGGTACGCGTCGTCGACCTGTCCGCGGCCGACCGGCCCGTCCGCGCCGCGGCGGAGCCGGTGGGGTTGACCGGCGGCGCACGGCCCACCGCCATCGCCCTCCACCCCTGGCAGCCGTGGGGATACGTCGGTGGCCTGGTGGATGGTGCCGCGGGTGGCGTCCTGTGGGTGCTCGACACGTCGCATCCCGACCGCCCTTCTCTGGCCGGCATGGTGCAGCAGCCTCTCCCCGCCGTCGAAGGCATCGCCGTCCACCCGGGTGCCACCGGCCACGCCTACATCGTGGTCCGCTCCGGCGACGAGAGCCGGCTCCACGTCCTGCAGGGCGCCGCAACCCCCGCCGAACAGCTCCTTCTGCCCGGCCCCGGCCTCCTCCTTCCGTCCGGCGCCCGGTGCATCACCGTGCACCCGCGAGGTGGTTATGCGTTCGTCGGGGGAGACAGCGGCGGCATCCACCTCCTGGACCTGGGCGATCCCGCCCGGCCCCGGCTCGCGGGCAGTACCCCCGGCCTGGAGGCCGGCCCGGGCGCCGTCTTCCGCCCGGGCGGCAACAGCGCCCTGTGCCTGACCGCCGGCGGTCTCGCCGACATCACGCTCGGCCCGCCCAGGGTCACCCACACCTGGCAGGGCGCGCACATCACCGCGCCGCAGTTCGTGGCGGTTTCGGCCGACGGCAAGAGGCTCTTCGTGACCTCGGAGAACAGCGGGACGCTCTCGATCCTCGAGACCGGGACCGGGGCACAGCGCTTCACCGTGCCGGCCGGTACCGGGCTTGCCGCCCTCGCACCGCATCCGACGGAGCCGCGGCTGTACGTGGCCGACGAGTCCGGCGCCGCCGTCGCGGTCGTCGACACCACGGAGCTGGCACAGGCGGGCAGCACAGAACTGGGAATCGACCCACGCCAGACGCTCCTGGGGCAGGCCGCGGACTGATACGGACTGCCCGTACGCCCCATCCATCCGGCGCGGAAAGCTGCAGACAGAGGCAGGCTCATGATCGAACTGGTCGACCAGGCACTGGCGTTACGCGTACGGAAGGACCTGACCTATTTGCCGCCTGATTTCCCCATCACCTTCCAGCCTCCCGGCCGTGACGGCGGGCACGGGGAGGTCACCGGCGCGGAGACCGTCGGCATCTACCTGTACGACATCCGCGAGGACCTGGACCGCAAGCAGACCGGCACCGTCTACCAGTACGGCCCGGCGCAGGGCGGCGAACCCGGGGGACAGCAGAAGAAACTGGCGCAGCACGACCCGCCCCGTTACGCCCGGCTGTCCTACCTCATCAGCGCGTGGGCGCCGGACGCCCTCATCGCCCACCGTATGCTCGGCGAACTCCTCGTCGGTTTCGCCAGGAGCCGCGAGTTCGAGGTGCCGCTCCCGCCGGAGCTGGAGCAGATGCACCTGCAGGCCCTCCTCGACGTCGGCCACCCGCCGGCCGAGGACCGGGCCCTGACCGAGCTGTGGAGCGCGGTGGGCCACACGCTCGTACCCGCCCTGAACGTCACCGTGACCGTGCCCTTGCTGTCGTACCTCCCGGACGGCTATGACCGCTGGGTGACCAAGCCCTTGGCGATGGGCGACGAGAACGTGGAGATCACCGGAGGAGGCGGCGGCCGATGACCGCACCGTCACCGACACGCCCCGACGAAGCCACCGGGACAGCGGCTCCCACCGCCGCCGACTGGCTCCTCGCCCGCCTGGCCCTGATCGAGGCCAGAGTGCGGCGCGCCATCGCCGTCCGTACCGGTGACGAGGTGGCGGCCGGGCCGGGCGGGCTCCCGGGGCCCGCCGAGGCCCCCTTCGACCCGTTCCAGGGGCTCTACATCTCCGATGACGCGGCCCCGCACCTCCTGGACGCCCCCACCGGCCCCCTGCCCCCCGACCCCGCCGAGGCCCGCCTCGCCGCCGCCCTCCGCGCACACGAGGAGGCGGCCGCCGCCACCGGTGCCGCACCGCCCCTCACGCGCCTCGCCCAGGAGTTCGGCCTGGGCCCGCTGGACGTGGACGTCCTGCTGATCGCGCTCGCCCCCGACACCGACGCACGCTTCGAGCGCTGCTACGGGTACCTCAACGACGACATCACCTGCCGTCACGCCACCACCGGCCTCGCCCTCGCCCTGTGCGGCGTCCCCAGCGCTTCCGCGACCGCCCGGCGCGTCTTCTCACCCGACGGCCCCCTGCGGGCCGGAGGCCTGCTGGAGGACGGCGGCACCGAACGCCCCTTCCTGACCCGTCCGTTGCGCGTCCCGGACCGGGTCACGGCGCACCTGCTGGGCCATGACGCCCTGCCGGCCGCCCTGCGGACCGCCGTGCACCTGCCTCGCCCCGCGCCGCAGGTC
>NZ_JBAMDC010000449.1:0-4831 GCF_036961605.1 Streptomyces sp. KLMMK | reverse complement strand
GCACTCGACCGCAGCGACGCCAAGTAATCAGGGAGCGACACCTACCGTGGACACATCCGTCGAGCAGATCGTCGAGGCGCTGCGCGAGTCACTGCTGGAGAACGAGCGGCTGCGCCGGCAGAACGCCGAGATCACGGCAGCGGCCTCGGAGCCCGTGGCGATCGTGGCGATGAGCTGCCGCTACCCCGGCGGCGTGGCCTCGCCCGAACAGCTGTGGCGCCTCGTCGACGAGGGCACCGACGCCATCGGCGACTTCCCGGACGACCGCGGCTGGGACGTCGAAGGGCTCTACGACCCGGACCCCGACACCCCCGGCAGGACCCATGTGCGCGAGGGCGGGTTCCTCTACGGGGCCGCCGGGTTCGACGCGGCGTTCTTCGGGATCTCGCCGCGCGAGGCCATCGCGATGGACCCGCAGCAGCGGCTGCTCCTGGAGACCTCCTGGGAGGCCTTCGAGCGCGCGGGCATCGACCCGCACACCGTCCGGGGGAGCCGGACCGGCATCTTCGCCGGCGTCATGTACCACGACTACGGCAGCTGGCTGACGGACGTGCCCGAGGGCGTCGAGGGCTACCTCGGCAACGGCAACCTCGGCAGCGTCGCCTCCGGCCGGGTCTCGTACACCCTCGGCCTGGAGGGCCCCGCGGTCACCGTCGACACGGCCTGCTCGTCGTCGCTGGTCGCCCTGCACCTCGCGGTCCAGGCGCTGCGCACGGGTGAGTGCTCCCTGGCGCTGGCGGGCGGGGTGACGGTGATGTCGACCCCCGACACGTTCGTGGACTTCAGCCGGCAGCGCGGGCTGTCCCTGGACGGCCGCTGCAAGTCGTTCGCGGCCGGGGCCGACGGCACGGGCTGGGGCGAGGGCGCCGGCATGCTGCTCCTGGAGCGGCTCTCCGACGCCCGGCGCAACGGGCACCCGGTCCTTGCCGTCGTCAAGGGCAGTGCCATCAACCAGGACGGCGCCTCCAACGGGCTGACCGCGCCCAACGGCCCGTCCCAGCAGCGCGTCATCCGCCGGGCCCTGGCCGACGCCCGGCTGCGCACCGACGAGGTGCACGCCGTCGAGGCCCACGGCACCGGCACGCCCCTGGGCGACCCCATCGAGGCGCAGGCCCTGCTCGCCACCTACGGACAGGACCGCGAACAGCCCCTGTGGCTGGGCTCGGTCAAGTCGAACATCGGGCACACCCAGGCCGCCGCCGGTGTGGCCGGCGTCATCAAGATGGTCATGGCCATGCGCCACGGCAGGCTGCCGAAGACGCTGCACGCCGAGGAGCCCACGCCTCAGGTCGACTGGGACTCCGGCGCCGTCGAACTGCTCGCCGAGGCCCGCGCGTGGCCCGGCACCGACGGCCCCCGCCGGGCGGGCGTCTCCTCGTTCGGCATCAGCGGCACCAACGCGCACGTGATCCTGGAAGGCGTCCCCGAACCCGGACGGCCCGGAGCGCCGGCCGCGCTCACCGGGCCCGTCCCGCTGGTCCTCTCCGGCCAGGGCGAGCAGGCGCCGGCCGCCCAGGCCCGGCAGCTGCTCGCCCACCTCACCGGCGCCGGGGAGGGCCCGGAGGCGGCCCCGCTCCCCGACGTCGCCCACACCCTGGCGACTTCGCGGGCGGCCCTGGACCACCGCGCCGTGGTGATCGGCGGCGACCGCGAGACCCTGCTCGCCGGACTGGCCGCCCTCGCCGACGGGACCACCGCGCCCCACGTCGTCCAGGGCCGGCGGGCGAGCGAGTCCCGGATCGCCTTCGTCTTTCCCGGACAGGGCTCCCAGTGGGCCGGCATGGCCGCCGAACTCCTCGACGCCTCACCGGTGTTCGCCGCCGCGATGGCCGAGTGCGCCGAGGCCCTCGCACCCTTCACCGACTGGGACCTGCTCGACACCGTGCGCGACGCGGCGCCCCTGGAACGCGTGGACGTCGTCCAGCCCGCCCTCTGGGCGGTCATGGTGTCGCTCGCCGGGCTCTGGCGCTCGTACGGCATCCGCCCCGCCGCCGTCATCGGGCACTCCCAGGGAGAGATCGCCGCCGCGTGCGTCGCCGGGGCGCTCTCCCTGGCCGACGGCGCCCGCGTCGTGGCCCTGCGCAGCCGGGCCATCGCCGACGAGCTCTCCGCCCGCGGGGGGATGCTCTCGGTCGCGCTGCCCGAGGAGCGGATCGCGGAGCTGCTCGCCGCCTACGACGGCAGGATCTCGGTGGCCGCCGTCAACGGGGCCGCCTCCGTGGTCCTCTCCGGCGACACCGACGCCCTCGACGCGCTGGAGGAACTGCTCAAGGCCGACGACGTGCGCGTCAAGCGGCTGCCCGTCGACTACGCCTCGCACTCCGCGCAGGTCGAGACGGTCCGCGAGCGGCTGCTGACCGAACTGGCCCCCGTCAGCCCGCGCTCCGCGGACGTGCCGTTCTACTCCACCGTCACCGGGGCCCTGTTCGACACCGCCGGGCTCGACGCCGAGTACTGGTACACGAACCTGCGCCGGACCGTGCTCTTCGAGCCCACCACCCGGGTGCTGCTCGCCGGAGGCTACGGCGTCTTCGCCGAGTGCAGTCCGCACCCCGTGCTCCTGCACAGCATCGAGGAGACCGCCGACGCCGCCGGCGCGGACATCACCGGCCTCGGCTCGCTGCGCCGCGACGAGGGCGGCCCGGCCCGGTGGCTGGCGTCGCTGGCTGAAGCGTTTGTGCACGGCGTCCCCGTGGACTGGCGGCCCGCCTTCGACGGCATGCCCGTCCGCCCGGCCGGCCTTCCGACCTACGCCTTCCAGCGCGAGCGGTTCTGGCTCGGCCGCTCGGCCGCCGCCGGCGACGTGGCCGCGGCCGGGCTCGCGGCCACCGGGCACCCGCTGCTCGGCGCCGCGGTCACCGTCGCCGACGGCGGAGGCATGCTCTTCACCGGCCGGCTCTCCACCGCCACCGCGCCCTGGCTCGCCGACCACGCCGTCGGGGAGACGGTCCTGCTGCCCGGCACGGCGTTCGTGGAGCTCGCGATCGCGGCGGGCGACGAGCTGGGCTGCGGCCGGGTGGGCGAGCTGACGCTGGAGGCGCCGCTGCTGCTGCCCGCACGGGGAGCCGTCCAGGTACAGGTCCGCGTCGGCGACGCCGACGGGACGGGACAGCGGCCCCTGTCCGTGCACGCCCGCCCGGAGGACGGCGCCGGCGGCTGGACCCGGCACGCCTCCGGCCTGCTCGAACCCGGCGCCCCGGACGCCGGGTTCGACCTCGCCGCCTGGCCGCCCGCCGGTGCGCGGCCGGTCGCCGTCGACGACGTCTACGACCGGCTGGCCGGGCAGGGCTACCACTACGGCCCCGCCTTCCAGGGGCTGCGCGCGGCCTGGCGGCGCGGCGACGAGACCTTCGCCGAGGTCGAACTGCCCGTGGAGGCGGAACGCTTCGGCCTCCACCCCGCCCTGTTCGACGCCGCCCTGCACGCCGCGGGGCTCGGCGGACCGGAGGAAGGGGCGGCGCGGCTGCCCTTCTCCTGGACCGGCGTCTCGCTGTACGCGGCCGGGGCCACCGCCCTGCGCGTACGGATCACCGGCACCGACGTCACGACGCTCCAGCTCGCCGACGCCACCGGGGCGCCCGTGGCCGCCGTCGACGGCCTGGCCGCCCGTACCGTCGACCCCGGCGCGCTCGCCGCGGCCGGACGCTCCGACGACCTCTACCGCCTGGACTGGCCCGCCCTGCCCCCCGCCGGACCCGTCACCGCCGCCCACGCCGTACTCGGCGACGGCGGTCTCGACGCCCTGGAGGAGGTGCCCGCGTACGCCGTCCTCCCCGTGAGCGGATCCGGCGACCCCCTCGCCGCCACGCGCGCGGAGGCCGGACGGGTGCTGGAGACCGTACGCCGGTGGCTCGCCGACGAGCGCGCCGCCTCCTCCCGGCTGATCGTGCTCACCCGCGGCGCCGTGGCCGCCGGCGCCGAGGACGTCACCGACCTGGCCGCGGCCGCTGTCTGGGGCCTGGTCCGCGCGGCCCAGGCCGAGAACCCCGGCCGCCTCGTCCTCGTCGACGCGGATGCCTCGGCCACGCCCGGCGACGCGGCCGCCGCGGCCGAGACGTCCGGCGAACCCCAGCTCGCCCTCCGCGGGGGCAGGACCCACGTGCCCAGGATGGCCGGGGCGGGCCGCGGCGCCGGGAACATCGCGCTCGACCCCGGGGGCACCGTCCTGATCACCGGCGGCACCGGCGTGCTCGGCGGCCTGATCGCCCGTCACCTGGTGACCGCGCACGGCGCGCGCCACCTGCTGATCGCCGGCCGCAGCGGCGTCCTGTCCGACGACCTCGCCGACCTGGACGCGGACGTGACCGTGGCCCGGTGCGACGCCTCCGACCGGGACCGCCTCGCCGGCCTGCTCGCCGCCGTCCCCGCCGAACACCCGCTGACCGCGGTCGTCCACCTGGCCGGCGCCCTGGACGACGGCCTCGTCACCGGGCTCACCCCCGAACGGCTCGACGCCGTCCTGAAGCCCAAGGCCGACGCCGCCTGGCACCTGCACGAACTCACCCAGGGGCTCGGCCTCGCCGCCTTCGTGCTGTTCTCCTCGGCGGCCGGCACCGTCGACGGCGCGGGCCAGTCCGGCTACGCCGCCGCCAACGCCTTCCTCGACGGCCTGGCCCACCACCGCGCCGCCCGGGGCCTGCCCGCCGTCTCCCTGGCCTGGGGCTTCTGGGAGCAGCGCACCGGCATGACCGCGCACCTCACGGACGCCGACGTCGAGCGCATGGCACGCTCCGGGGTCCGGCCGCTGGCCACCGAGGACGGGCTCGGCCTCTTCGACGCCGCGCTGGCCGCGGGCGAACCCCTGCTGCTGCCCGTCGGCCTCGACCTGCCC
>NZ_JBAMDC010000448.1:0-4835 GCF_036961605.1 Streptomyces sp. KLMMK | reverse complement strand
GCACCCGACAGCGCGGCCCTTGCCCCGTACGCGGCCGCTCCGGCCCCGCAGGGCGGCTACGGATACCCGCGGCCCGACGCGCACGGGGCGGCCGTCCCTGTGCCGGCTCCGGCGCCCCATGCCTTCCCGGCGCCCCAGGCGCAGCCGCAGCAGGCCGTTCCCGCCCTTCCTCCGGCGCAGGACGCCGTCCCGTCGCCGCAGGGCCTCGCCGGGCCGCAGCAGGCCGCTGCGCCTCATGCGGCGCCGAACGCCTCGGCGCCCCAGGGCGGTTACGGGTACCCGCGTCCGGAGGTCCCCGCGCCCCACGCGCCCGTGCCTCCTGCGCTCGACGGCGCCCCGCGTCCCGAGATGCACGGGGCCCCGGTGCCGCCGGCCTTCGACGGCCTCCCGCACCCCGGCCCCCAGCAGGCCCCGGCACCGGCCCCCGCGCCCCAGGCCGATCCGCAGCAACTCCCGAACCCCCAGAGCCCCTTCGACGGCTCTCCCGCGCTGCCGCCGGCGGTGCAGGCTCAGCCGGGCCCCACGGGCGCGCATGAGGCGGCTGCGGCACCCGCCCCTGCCCCCGCCCCGTACCCCTACGCCCCCTCCCCGTACTCCGACGGCGCGCTGCCGCCCGCCGGGGACGGCGGGCAGGGCGGGGTGCCCGCCGACCCGCGCGCCGGCGGCTGGCCCACGGTGACGCCGGAGCAGCGGCAGCGGTCCGTGCACGGGGCCCCGCTGGGGTTCACCGCTTCCATGGAGCTGTCCTCGGAGCGGCTGCTGCGCAACAAGCCGAAGCCGAAGAAGCAGATCGCCAGTCCGCGGTTCAAGTTCGGGGGCAAGAAGGAGGAGGCGGAGCGGCAGCGCAAGCTGGAGCTGATCCGTACGCCCGTCCTCTCCTGCTACCGGATCGCCGTCATCAGCCTCAAGGGCGGCGTCGGCAAGACGACCACGACCACCGCCCTCGGTGCGACGCTCGCCAGCGAGCGCCAGGACAAGATCCTCGCGATCGACGCCAACCCCGACGCGGGCACGCTGGGCCGCCGCGTGCGGCGCGAGACGGGCGCGACGATCCGTGACCTCGTGTCGGCGATCCCGAGCCTGCACAGCTACATGGACATCCGCCGGTACACCTCGCAGGCGCCCTCCGGACTGGAGATCATCGCCAACGACGTGGACCCGGCGGTCTCCACGACCTTCAACGACGAGGACTACCGACGTGCGATAGACCTGCTCGGCCAGCAGTACCCGGTCATCCTCACGGATTCGGGCACCGGTCTGCTCTACAGCGCCATGCGCGGCGTCCTCGACCTCGCCGACCAGCTGATCGTCGTGTCGACGCCGTCCGTCGACGGTGCGAGCAGCGCCAGCACCACGCTCGACTGGCTCCATGCGCACGGCTACGCCGAGCTCGTCTCCCGCAGCGTCACCGTCATCTCGGGGGTCCGCGAGACCGGAAAGATGATCAAGGTCGAGGACATCGTGTCCCACTTCGAGCAGCGCTGCCGCGGCGTGGTCGTCGTCCCCTTCGACGAGCACCTGGCGACCGGCGCCGAGGTCGACCTGGAGATGATGCGGCCGAAGACCCGCGAGGCCTACTTCAACCTCTCGGCCATGGTGGCGGAGGACTTCACCCGGGCCCAGCAGCAGCGCGGCGTATGGGGCGGAGAGCCGGCACCGCAGCAGCCGCAGCAGCAGGCGGCCCCGGCCGCACCGATGCCCGCCCAGTACGCCCCCGAGCAGGCCCAGCAGCCCGGTCAGCCGGCTCCCTCGCCGTACCACCCGTACGCCACCCCGCAAGGCCCGTACGGCGGCGCACAGCCGCAGCAGCCGGGCCCGTACGCCCCGCCCGGACAGCTGGGCCACCCGGGCCGGCCCGGCGGTTACGGCTACCCGCAGCAGTAGCGCGCACGGGGCGCCCGGCGCCCTGTCACGGCACGCATAAAGGGGGCCCCGTGCGGCGATTGCCGCACGGGGCCCCCTTCGCGTACGTCCGACGCCGCGGCAGCCGTCAGGCGGCCGTCTGCTCGTGTGCGGTCACCAGGTCCCGCGCCCGCTTCACATCGCCCGCCATGCACAGCAGCAGCGCCTCGATGGACTCGAACTTCTCCATGCCGCGCAGGTACGCGAGGAAGTCCACTGCGGCGTGGAGCCCGTAGAGATCGAGGTCGGTCCGGTCGATGGCGTACGCCTCGACGGTGCGCTCCGTCGCGTCGAACTGCACGTTCGTGCCGACGGAGATGGCCGCGGGCATCGACTCGCCGCCGACGGTCAGCCAGCCGGCGTAGACGCCGTCGGCGGGGATCGCGGTGTGCGGCAGGGTCTCCACGTTGGCCGTGGGGTAACCGAGTTCGCGGCCGCGCTGCGCGCCGCGGACCACGACGCCCTCGACGCGGTGCGGGCGGCCGAGGATCTCCATCGCGCCCGCGACGTCGCCCTCGGCGACCAGGCGCCGGGTCAGCGTGGAGGAGAACGGCTGCCCGCCGCCCGCCTCGCCGCTCACGAACAGGTCGACGACCTCGACGCCGTAGTCGTACGTGCCGCCGAGCTCCGCCAGGAAGTCGACGGTGCCCGCGGCACGGTGCCCGAAGCGGAAGTTGGGGCCCTCCACGACGAGCTTGGCGTGCAGCTTGTCGACCAGCACCTTCACCACGAAGTCGGCGGGCGAGAGCTTCGAGAACTCCGCCGTGAAAGGCAGGATCAGCACGGCGTCGACGCCCAGCTCGGTCATGAGCTCCGCACGCCGGTGGTGCGGCGCCAGCAGCGGCGGGTGGCTGCCCGGCCGCACGACCTCGCTCGGGTGCGGGTCGAAAGTCACCACGACCGAAGGCACCCCGAGCTCGCGCGCCCGCTCCACGGCCCGCCCGATGATCAGCTGGTGCCCGCGGTGCACACCGTCGTACGAGCCGATGGTGACGACGCTGCGCCCCCAGTCCTGGGGGATGTCCTCCAAGCCACGCCAGCGCTGCACTGTGCCCGCTCCTCGCCCGAACCCGAACTTTTGTCTGTCGATTACGCAGGACTAAGAGTGCCATGCCGGTTCTCGGCGCCCCGCATCGGCCGGTCCGCTGACTGTCAGGTCAGGGGAGCCGGCCGCTCCCGACGGGGCCGCTGCGCCCACGGGGCCGTCCGGCCCGGCCCAGGCGGTGAGCTTGATGCGCGCCCGCGGGCCCACCACGACGGCCCACTGCGCGGGCGCGGAGCGCAGCCAGCGGAGCACCTGCTCCCCGAAGACGGGGATCTCCCGCGACAGCTGCACCATGCGGCGGTCGAAGCACGCCGCCCCCTCGGGGCTGCGGGCCATGAGCAGGCCGGTGCGGTGCACCAGGTCCCGGGTGCGGGCCTCGGTGCGCTCCCCCGCTCCGGCCGCCACGGCGCGCAGCAGGGCGTCCAGGACGGTGACGTCGCGCTCGAAGGGCCCGTACTGCTCGCGCTCCAGCAGCACCTCCAGCAGCTCCTGGCGCAGCGGCCGCGACAGCGGCGTACCCGGGAACGCCAGGACCGGGGCCAGGGCACGGCGCACCTGGGGCGGGCGGCTGCTGAGCAGGTGCACGACGAGCGGGAAGAGGACGGAGCGGGCCGAGGGGCCCTCCTCGAGCCGGCGGTCGACGAAGGCGGCGGCGAGCCCCGCGCCCTCGGGGTGGTGCTCGACGTACTCCTGGACGAGGGCCGCGGCCCGCCGGGCGAGGGCGGGCGTGGTGACCTCGGCGAGGGTTCGCAGGACGTCCCCGGGCCCGTCACCGCGTACGTACAGCCGCGCGCGGTACGCCGCGAGGACCGGTTCGGGATGAGTGGTCAGAGCGGGGGCCAGAGCGCCGGCCGGCAGGTGCGGGTCACAGGCGGCGAAGAGGGCGAGGGCCCGCTGGAGGTGCTTGGCGCGCGTCTCCCGGTCGCGGACCAGAAGGGCGAGCGCGGTGCCGTGCAGGGCGCCCTCCGCGGGGCGGGCCAGCAGGGCGAGCGCCGAGTAGCGCAGCAGCTCGCGGTCGGCGGCCGTGGTGACGTGCCGGGCGGCCTTGAGGGCGTACGCGGCGGCCGCCACGTGCCGCTCGATGCGGTCGTCGTGGGCCCACCGGTCCACGGCCCGGCAGATGGCGGACGGCTCGTCCTCGGCGAGCGCGGCCAGGAGCTCGTCGGCACGCGGGTGCGCGGCGTCCACGAGCGCTTCGGCGAGGTCGTCGACGGCACGGTGCCGGTGGGTGTGGAGCAGGACCTGGGCGGCGGTGGAGACCGTGAGCCTCAAGTGATCGCCGTACGGGGCGGCCTGCAGGGGGCGCTCGTCGGAGAACCAGCGGCACAGCAGGGCCTGCGCGGCGCAGGGCTCCTCGGCGAGGACCGTCATGACGGCGGGCAGGAAGCGGTCGGTGTGCGGCGGCTGGGGCGCCTGCCGGGACTGCTCCGGGCCCGGGGAGGAGCTCTCCAGGGCCTGGGCCTGGTACGGGGTCTGGCCGGGGGGCGGTGCGTCGGCGGGGAGCAGCAGGCGCAGCAGGTCCAGCCGCTCGGCGAGCCCCAGGGGCAGCCGGAGCCAGAACCAGGGCCCGAATTCGGCCAGGCCGCCCAGGGAGCCCGTCGCCCCGCTGTCGAAGCCGCCCAGGGCCAGGGAACGGGCCGTGAGGCGCTCGGCGAGGAGCCGGAGGGCGCCCAGGTAGGGGGTGGCGTCCGGTACGCGCAGGAGGGTCTCCCCCAGGAGGTGCGCCGCCCACCAGGCGGGATCGGGCAGCACGGGGCGGCGCTCGTCGTCCGTACCGCTTGCCCGGTCGGAACCGCCTGCCCGGTCGGACGGAGGGAGCGCGGCGACCGCGTCGACCAGGGCGCCCAGCCGGCGTGCGAGCGCGTCCGGGCCCGAGCGGCGTGCCAGG
>NZ_JBAMDC010000447.1:0-4836 GCF_036961605.1 Streptomyces sp. KLMMK | reverse complement strand
AGCCGCCCGCCGCCGAACCCGCCGCTATGCCCGTGAGCAGGCCCGTCACGGCCAGCGTCATGCCCTCGTTCAGGCTGCCCGGCGGGGTCAGGCCCTGGACCAGGTTCATGCCCGTGACCATGGTGGGCGCCGTCGCCATGCCCGCCAGCAGCAGCGCGACCGCGAGGAACGGCAGCCCCCCGCCCGCCGCCGTCGTCAGGAGCGGCAGCAGCGCCAGGGCGGCCATCGCCGCCAGGCAGCGCGGGAAGCGGGCGGCCGCGGGGGACGACGGGCGCGTCAGCCCGTAGAGCAGGCCCGCCGCGCACGAACCCGCCGCCTGCAGGGCCAGGACGGCCCCCGCGGCGGCGCGGTGGCCCTGCGCGTCGGCGAAGCCGATGGTCACCACCTCCAGCGAGCCGAACAGCGCGCCGGTGCAGACGAAGACGACCAGGATCGCGGCCAGCCCGCGGTTGCCCCGCAAGGGGGAGCGGCGCCGCAGGGGCGCGGCGGATATGGGGGGCTCGGTGCGCTTCTGCGCCGCGAAGAGCACCGCGCCCGTCAGGAACATCAGCGCGGCGGCGAGCGTGCCCGCCTCGGGGAAGAAGGACGTGCACAGGAACGTCGCGAGGACCGGGCCGAGCATGAAGCACGCCTCGTCCGCGGCCTGTTCGAAGGCGTTGGCGGTGTGCAGGGCGGCCGGGTCGGCGCGCAGGAGGTGCGACCAGCGGGCGCGGGACATCCCGCCCGTGTTGGGGGTGGTCGCGGTCGCCGCGTACGCCGCGAAGAGGGTCCAGGCGGGGGCGTCGAAGTGCACGCACAGCACCAGGGACAGCGAGCCCAGGGAGGCGAACGCGGCCGCCGGCACGGTGACGCGGGCCTGCCCGTGGCGGTCCACGAGCCGGGCCGTCCACGGGCCGGCCAGCGCCGTCGCGGCGAGGCCCGTCGCGGTGACGGCACCGGCCAGCGCGTACGAACCGCGCTCGGCGGAGATCATCATCACGGCGCCGACGCCGAACATGCCCATGGGCAGCCGGGCGAGCAGGTTCCACGCCGTGAAGGCGCGGGTGCCGGGGACGGTGAACAGGCGGGCGTAGGGGTTGGAGCGGGGGGAGGGGAGTGAGGGAGTGGGCATGGGTTTCAGCCTCGCGGCGCCCGGGCCGTGCGGTCCAACACCCGATCGCTCGCCGTTCACGCACTTCTGTTGTTAACTGCGGTGCGTGCCCTACGACATAGAACCGCGCCTGCTGCGCACCTTCGTCGCCGTGGCCGAGGAACTGCACTTCACCCGTGCCGCCACCCGGCTGTTCACCGCCCAGCAGGCGCTCAGCCGCGACGTCCGCCGGCTCGAAGCGCGCCTGGGCAGCGAGCTGTTCGCCCGCACGACGCGGCAGGTCGCGCTCACCGCGGAGGGGGCGCGGCTGCTGCCGTACGCCCGGCGGGTGCTCGCCGCCCACGACGAACTCGACGCCGCCTGGGCGCGGGAGGAACGGCCGCTGATCGTGGACTGCGCGGCCACGGTCGGCACCGGGTACCGGGTCCTGACCGCCGCGCGGCAGGCCGTGCCCGAGCACGAGATCGTGGCCCGCTTCCACAGCGGGCTCGCCGGCGCCGCCGGGGCGATCCTCGCGGGGCGGCTCGACGTCTCCTTCGGCCGGATCGCAGGCCTCGACCTGGCCGTACGGGCGGAGCTGTCGCACTGCCCCGTGCGGTACGAGCCGATGGCCGTGCTCCTGCCCGCCGGGCACCGGCTGGCCGCCCTGCCCGAAGTGCCCGTGGACTCCCTCGCCGGAGAGACGCTCTACGCCGCCGCGGGCAACCCGGCCACCGCCGAGTGGACCGACCTCGCCGGGCGGCTCTTCGCGGGGCGGGGGATCGGCATCGCCGAGCCGTTCCCGGAGATCGAGGGGGAGGGGGAGTTCGTGCGGGTCGTACGGCGGCGGGGGTGGTCGGTGCTGGCGAGCGTGGAGTTCATCGAGGTCCCCGGCATGGTGCTCCGCCCCCTCGTGGACCCCGTGCCGCTCTCCCCCGTCTCCATGGTCTGGCGCCGCGGCCTCCGCCACCCCGCGCGGACCGCCCTCCAGGCGGCAGCCGCGGCCCTGGCCTCCCGCCACGGCTGGCTGACCCGCCCACGGGGTTCGTGGCTGCCGCGACCGGACGAGGAACTGATGACGGCGTAGCGGGCCGCCGCCGGTGCCGGGCAGGCGAACTGCCCCTGGGGCGGGGGTTTCACGAGCGCTTGCCGCGAGGCACTCTGGTGGGGTGGTGACGGGCTTCGCTGACCTGAGATTCGATGCCGGGCGGCTCTGTCTGGATCTGGTGGCCACGGTCGGCGGCCGGTTCGGTGTCGAGCCGGTCGAGCGGCTCGACACCCCCGACCGGCTGCGGGACTGGCTCCTGGCCTCCGGCGCCGTGCCCCCCGGCACGTCCTTGACCGCCGTGGACGCGGCCTGGCTGGCCCGTGTGCGCGCGGTCCGCGATCTGCTGCACCGGATCGTGCACGCCGAGGTGGACGGCCGCGCCGCCGATCCGGATCTGGAGCGGGTGAACGCCCTCGCCGCGACGGCGCCGCCCGCGCTGCGGGCCGTGCGGGCGCAGGACGGCACCCTGGTGCGTACGGTCGCCGCCGCGCCCGACTGCGGCGCCGTCGTGGGCCGGATCGCCCGTGACGCGGTGGAGCTGCTCACCGACCCGGCGGCGCGCGGGCAGCTGCGCCGGTGCGAGGGCGAGACGTGTTCCCTGGTCTACCTGGACACGTCCCGCGGCCGCCGGCGCCGCTGGTGTTCCAGCGAGGTGTGCGGCAACCGCGAGCGCGTGGCCCGCCACCGCCGCCGCGCGGTCAACGCGCGATGAAGACGTAGTCCGCCCGGTAGGGCACGGCCGCCTTCGGCTGCCGCTGCGGGTCGCACGGCCCGGCGGGGGCGACGCCGCCCCGCGTGTTCAGCCGCAGGATCTCCGTCGTGGAGGCGAGCACCCCGGTCCTCGCGCCGGCCGGGGTCGCACGCAGGCCGAGTTCGGGGATGTTCCCGTCCCCGTTGGGCGTCTTGGTGACGACCTTGCCGGTGACGGCCGAGCGGTCGGGTGCGATCCACTGCGGGTCGCCTCCGGGCCGGACGAAGGAGTGGGCGATGTTCCCGCCGAGCGTGGCGGAGACGCCCTCCTGGGTGAAGGCGAACCCGCCGCCGTCCTGCCGGGTGCACGCGTAGATCTGGCGGCCTTCGACGACGGACGCCTGCACGCTCTTCACGGCGGCCTTCAGGTCGAGCGGCCCGCTCAGCCGGTGCACCTGCCCCCGCACCGCGCCACCGGGGAATTCACCGGTGTGCAGGTTGAAGTAGAAGCCGTCCGGCCCGGTCTTCAGCGCGTCCAGGAGCTTCCGGTCGGTGACCTTCACCGTGCCGGTGGCGCTGCTCCGCCCGTCGGGCAGCTTTTTGGCGAAGAACGGGATCCGTACGGCGCCGTTCTCGCCGCGCCCGCCCCGGTGGAGATGGGCGGCGGTGGGCGTGGCGATGCCGCGGAAGGTGAAGGCGAAGGCCACCTCGTCACCCCGGACGCGCAGGAAGGCGAGGGCCCGGCCGTCGCCGTCGCCGACGGCCTTGCCGTCCGCCGCGGGCACCTCGTTCGCCCCGTCGAGGCTGCCGGCGAAGGAGACGACGGCGTCCTGCCGACCGGACCCGCCGCCCTCCCGGCCGCCGCCCGGCACCACCGCGAAGGCGATGCCGACCCCCGCGGCGACGGCCGCCGCGGTGGCGGTGGCGACGACGGCCCTGCGCTTGCCGAAACGGTTCACGGCGAACCTCCCCGTACGGAGCCGCTGCCCCCTGCACCGGCTTCGGGCTGTCGTACGGGCCCGGTCCGTTCCCTCGTTCAGCCGGGGACCGAGACCTGCATCACGCGGCCGCCGCTGAACGGCGGCGCCGTTCCGTCCGTACGCGTCCGTACGCGTCCGCACGAGGGGATCCCTTGCGGGATTTCCCGCCCCGTGGTGAACGGGGCGCACGCCCCGCCCGTATCCATGGCCGGAGGCGCCACCGGAAAGGCCCGGCAGGAACGGAGGACGTGCGCACTGACAGTGAACACCGACGCGCGCTATCGACCAGGGGGAAGGCTTGCGCAAGGATGCCGCCGTGGCTGACAGGACGAGTCCCGACGAGGCCCTGATGCGGGCGCTCTACGACGAGCACGCGGGCCCGCTCCTCTCCTTCGTCCTCCGGCTGGTGGACGGGGACCGCCAGCGCGCCGAGGACGTCGTCCAGGAGACGCTGCTGCGCGCGTGGCGCAACGCCGACCGGCTGCGCGGGACCCCCGGCTCCGTACGGCCCTGGCTGGTGACCGTCGCCCGGCGCATTGTCATCGACAACCACCGCAGCCGGCAGGCACGGCCGCGCGAGGTCGACCCTGGGCCGCTGGAGCTCGTCCCGGCGGCCGACGAGATCGACCGCGCGCTGCGCCTGATGACCATCAACGACGCGCTGGGCGACCTGACGGAGGCGCACCGGGAGGCGCTGATCGAGACCTATTTCAGGGGACGTACCGTGAGCGAGGCGGCCGAGGTGCTGGGCGTGCCGGCGGGGACCGTGCGGTCCCGGGTCTTCTACGCACTGCGCTCGATGAAGCTCTCGCTCGAAGAACGGGGAGTGACGGCATGAACCGGCCGGCACCGGACCATGAGCAGCACACCGAGGTGGGCGCCTACGCCCTCGGCGTCCTCGATGCGGCGGACGCCGCCCGGTTCGAGGAGCACCTCGCCGAGTGCCCGCGGTGCGCCGCCGAGCTCGACGATCTGATGGGCCTGACCCCGCTCCTCGCGGACCTCAAGGAGTCCGCGCCCGGCCCGGAGGCCCTCGCGCCGCGCCCGGA
>NZ_JBAMDC010000446.1:0-4840 GCF_036961605.1 Streptomyces sp. KLMMK | reverse complement strand
CGGCGTAGCGGCGCAGCAGGTCGGCGTGCTCGGTACGGAGACGGGCCAGCTCGGCGCGCTTGCCGCGCAGCTTGGACTCCACCCGGGCCTTGGCCGCCCTGGTGTCCTCCAGGTCCGTCTCCAGCTCGGCTATGCGCTCCTCGGTCTTCCACTCGTCCCGTGTGCGGGCGGCGGTGAGCTGGGCGACCCGCCGTCCGGCGGAGCGGTCCCAGCGGCGCATCAGCACGGCACCGACCACCGCGGCGGCGGCCGCCGCCGCGGCGAGGCCCCGGATGACGACCGTTTCACCTACCACCCAGGCACCGGCGGCGCAGGCGACGGATGTCGCGGCGACCGCCGATGGGGGAAGAAGCCTGTGCAGGGATGGCGAATGGCGGTGGCGTCCTCGTGGCATGGCCTGAAACTTACCGTGCGTCGCCTTCGGAGTGTGACTCCACCACGAAACTCTTCCCTTGATCTTACTTGTCCCCTACACCTCTCACTTCGTCAGCAGCCCCTTCTCCTTGAGGTACTGCGCGGCGACATCCGCGGGCTTGAGCCGCCGCGCATCAACCTTCTTGTTGAGTTCCGTGAGATCTTCCGTGGTCAGCACCCTGGTGAGCTTCGCGAGAGCATCGGCGACCTTCTGCGAACCGGCCTTCTCCGCATTCACCACGGGCAGCACGTTGTCGGAGTTCTGGAGCTTCTTGTCGTCCTTGAGCAGGACCAGTCCGAACTGTTCGAGCGTGGCGTCCGTCGTGGTGGTCAGGAGCAGTTGCGCCTTGCCGTCCTTGACCGCCTGCTTGGCCTGGACGCTGCCCACCTCCAGCGGGGTGATGCCGGAGACCTTGATGCCGTACGTCTTCTCCAGGCCGGGCTGGCAGAAGGGCCGCTGGGGGCATTCGTCACCGGCCGCGAGCTTGACCTCCTGACCCGACTTTCCAAGATCGGAAAGCGTCTTGAGCTGGTGTTTCTCCGCGAACTCCGCCGTCACCGCGAAGGCGTTCTGATCGACCGCGCGGCCCGGGTCGAGCACCTTCAGTCCACGCGGCTCCGCGAGTTTCCGCAGGGCCTTCACCGTGGCGTCCGCGTCGGCCGACGCGACGGCGGGAGCGTCCTTGCCGTTCTGCTTCTTGTTCAGGAATTCGGCGAGCGTCGCCGCATACTCCGGGACGACGTCGATCCGCCCCTTCTCCAGCTCCGGTTCATAGAGCTCGCGGGCCTCGGCCGTCCTGATCACCGGGGAATATCCGGCGTCCTTCAGCAGGCCCGCGTATATCTCGGCGAGCACCTTGGACTCCGTGAACCCCGCCGAACCGATGACGAGGGAACCCCCGCCCGGCTTCGCCGACCCGCCGCCCCCTCCCCCGGACTTCTCCAGGCTGTCGCCCCCGCACGCGGCGAGGCCCGCCGTCAGGGCGGTGACACCGGCCACCGCCAGCAGGGCGCGGGAGGTCCGCGCCCGGCGCGGGGTGCTGCTCGCGGACCCGGCAGAAGACGCAGAAAACACAGAAAACATGGAAAACACGGAGAAATCCGCCCTTCGGTTCCGGCGCCCGGCTCTCCGGCCGCCGTCGCTTCGATGACCGGCGCCGCACCTACCCCGGCACCGGCCCCGTACGCCGGCGCACCGGATCCAGCAGCCGCTCGGCCACCACCAGCACGCCCTCGACGAGCAGGGCGAGCACCGCCACCAGCAGCGCGCCCGCCACCACTTGGGCGGTGTCGGTGAGCCGGAAGCCGGCCGTGATGATGCGGCCGAGGCCGCCGCCGCCGGGCAGCGCCGCGAGGGTGGTCGTCGCCACGACCTGGACGGCGGCGGTCCGCACGCCGGTCACGATCAGCGGGAAGGCCAGGGGCAGCTCGACGCGCGCGATCAGCTGACGGCCCGTCATCCCCATGCCGCGGGCCGCCTCGACCACGTCGCGATCCACCTCGCGCATGCCGACGTAGGCGTTGGTCAGCAGCGGGGGTATCGCGAAGAGCACCAGGGCGATGACGGTGGGCCAGGAGCCGTGCGTGCCCAGCGGGCTGAGCAGCAACAGCACCAGCACGGCGAAAGTGGGCACCGCACGGCCCGCGTTGGAGAGGTTCACCGCGAGGGCGCCGCCCTTGCCCAGATGGCCCAGCAGCACCGCCACCGGAAGTGCTATCGCGCAGGAGAGGGCCAGGCACACGACCGTCAGGAAGAGGTGCTCACCGAGCCGGTGCCACACGCCGTCGGTGCCCGACCAGTGTGCGCCGGTGGCCAGCCACGCCCACGTACGCTCGACGACCCCCATCAGAGCGCTCCCTCGACGACCGCCGGCCTGCCGGCGGCCTTCCCGCCCCCGGGACCGGACTTCGCCTTCCCCGCCGCCTTCCCTGCCCTCTTCCCCGCTCTCGTCCACGGCGTGAGCAGCCGCTGGACCAGCAGCAGGAGCAGATCGGCCGCGACGGCCAGGGCCACGCAGAGCACCGAAGCGGTGAGCACCTGCGCCTTGAAGTAGCTGTGCATCCCGTCGTAGACGAGATTGCCCAGACCGCCGTAGTGGAGGATCGCACCGACGGTCGTGAGCGAGATCGTGGAGACCGTGGTGATCCGCAGACCCGCCATCAGGGCCGGGAGGGCCAGGGGCAGTTCCACCCCGAAGAGCAGGCGCAGCGGGCCGTAGCCCATGCCGCGGGCCGCCTCCCGCGTCTCCTCCGGAACCGCGGCGAGCCCGGCGAGGATGTTGCGCACGAGGATCGTGAGCGAATACAGCACGAGGCCCGTGATCACGACGGCCGGTGACAACCCGAAGAACGGCACCAGGAGCGAGAACATCGCCAGCGACGGCACCGTGTACAGCACGGTGGTCAGGCCGAGGACCGGGCCCGCCACCGCGCGCCATCTGCGGGCCAGCAGCGCCAGCGGGAAGGCCACGAGGAGCCCGATCGCGACCGAGGCGAGCGTGATGCCGATGTGCTGGAGCGTGGCGTCCGTCAACTCCTCGCTCCGCGTGCGCAGATACTCGCCGCAGATCCAGTCATTGCTGATCAGGCAGTCCTGACCGGCCATGCGCTCCCACCTCCCCCAGGCCGTCGACCGTCGGTTTGCCGGTTACCAGCGACCCTAACCCGGGGCACTGACATTCGAGCCGGCCGCCACACAACGGCAACAATGTCCGCAGGGAGTACGGCCAGAATGGGGAACCATGATCCGCTTCGAACACGTCACCAAGCGCTACGCCGACGGCACGACCGCCGTGGACGACCTGTCCTTCGAAGTGGCGGAGGGTGAGCTGATCACGCTCGTGGGGCCGTCCGGCTGCGGCAAGACCACCACGATGAAGATGGTCAACCGGCTCATCGAGCCCACGTCGGGACGGATCCTCCTCGACGGCGACGACATCGCCGGCGTCGACCCCGTCGAACTGCGGCGCCGCATCGGCTACGTCATCCAGCAGGTCGGGCTCTTCCCCCACAAGACCGTGCTGGAGAACACCGCGACCGTCCCCCACCTGCTGGGCTGGCAGCGGAAGAAGGCCCGGGAGCGGGCCGCCGAGCTCCTCGACCTCGTCGGCCTCGACCCGGCCGTCCACGGCACCCGCTACCCCCACCAGCTCTCCGGCGGGCAGCGGCAGCGGGTCGGCGTCGCGCGGGCGCTCGCCGCGGACCCGCCCGTGCTGCTCATGGACGAGCCGTTCGGGGCGGTCGACCCGGTGGTGCGGGAGCGGCTCCAGAGTGAGTTCCTGCGGCTGCAGTCGCAGGTCCGCAAGACCGTCCTGTTCGTCACGCACGACATCGAGGAGGCCGTCCGGCTCGGCGACCGCATCGCCGTCTACGGACACGGCCGCATCGAACAGTTCGACGCCCCGGCGACGGTGCTGGGGGCGCCCGCCACGCCCTACGTCGCCGACTTCGTCGGCGCCGACCGGGGCCTGAAGCGGCTCTCGGTCACCCCGATCGAAGCGGGTGACCTCGAACAGCCGCCGGTCGTCCACCTCGACGACACCGTGGCCGCCGCCGGCGCCGCACTGGCCGTGGACGACGCCCGGTGGGCCGTCGTCCTGGACGACGCCGACCGGCTGCACGGCTGGATCTCGGCCGAAGCGCTCGCAGGAGGCGGGGGCACGGTGCGGGAACGGGCGCGCCGCATGGACGCCTGGCTCCCGGTGGGAGCCTCCCTCAAGCAGGCCTTCAGCACGATGCTCCAGCACGACGCGGGCTGGATCGCCGTCCTCGACGGCGCCGAGGCGGACCGCTTCGTGGGCGTCCTGACCCCGGCCCGGCTGCACGAGGCGCTGCGCCGCTCGATCGACGCCGACGCGAGGGGCGCTGCGCGCAGCGAGGTGGATCTGGAGAGCATCCCCGGGGCGTAGCCCGGGATGCTCTCGGCCCGGCCCAGGGCCCAGGCGGGGGGCGGGGCAGTCCTGCCCACTTCCCTCCGCCGCAACAGCGATCAGCCACCGCGGCGATACCCGGCGGTGCCGAGCCCACCCGAGGCCCGTACGGCACCGCCGGAATCCACCGTCGTGGTCACGCGCCATCGCGGCGAGCCAAGCGTGCGGGCACTGCGGCACGTGGGGTGCACGCGGGGCGCCGCACAGCCTATGCGGCACCGCCGCCGCGGGTTCGAAGGGTGCTGCGCACCCTTTACCCCCGGGCCGTGCCCGGGCCGCCCGGGCCCTCGTCTTCGTCCTCGGGGAGTTTGCAGACGCGTTCCAGGAAGAACGCCGCGGCGATCACGGCCACGCCCGCGACGACCGACGCGCCCGCGTAGATCACCTGCTCGCGGCGGATCGCGACGTCCAGGCCGTCGAGGCCGAGGAAGACGCCGACGCCGCCGTACATGCCGGCGACGAGCGCCGCGACCAGCGCGCTGGCCTGGCCGAAGACG
>NZ_JBAMDC010000445.1:0-4846 GCF_036961605.1 Streptomyces sp. KLMMK | reverse complement strand
GACGCGCTGCTCCTCGAACTCCTCCGCACCCACGTCGCCGCCGTCCTCGGCCACGACGCGGACATGGTCCTCGACCCGCGCCGCGCCTTCCGCGAGATCGGCTTCGACTCGCTGACCGCGGTCGAACTGCGCAACCGCCTCTCCGGCGCGCTCGGCCTCCGGCTGCCCGCGACCCTCGTCTTCGACTACCCCGACTCCACCGCACTGGCAGGCCACCTCAAGGCCGAGCTGATGGGCCCCGACGCCCCGGACGCGGCCGGGGCCGTACCCGCCGCGGCGGCCGACGGAACGGACGAGCCCATCGCGATCGTGGCCATGAGCTGCCGCTACCCCGGCGGCGTCACCACCCCCGAGGAGCTGTGGCGCCTGCTGGCCGACGGCGGGGACGGCATGTCGCCCTTCCCGGCCGACCGCGGCTGGGACCTCGGCGGCCTCTACGACCCCGAACCGGGCAAGGCCGGCCGGTGCAGCACCCGCGAGGGCGGATTCCTGCACGACGCCGCCGACTTCGACCCGGACTTCTTCGGCATCTCGCCGCGCGAGGCCCTCGCGACCGACCCGCAGCAGCGGCTGCTGCTGGAGACCTCCTGGGAGGCCCTGGAGCGCGCGGGCATCGACCCGCACGCGGTACGGGGCAGCCGCACCGGCGTCTTCACCGGCGTGATGTACCACGACTACGGCAGCAGGCTCGCCAAAGCACCCGAGTCCGTACGGGACTACCTCGGCAACGGCAGCCTCGGCAGCGTCGCCTCCGGCCGGGTCGCCTACACCCTGGGCCTGGAGGGCCCGGCCCTCACCGTGGACACCGCGTGCTCCTCGTCGCTGGTCGCCCTGCACCTGGCGGTGCAGGCCCTGCGTCAGGGGGAGTGCACCCTGGCCCTGGCCGGCGGCGTGTCCGTGATGTCCACCGTGGACACGTTCGTGGACTTCAGCAGGCAGCGCAACCTCGCCGGGGACGGCCGGGCCAAGTCCTTCGCGGACGGCGCCGACGGCACCGCCCTCTCCGAGGGCGCCGGCATGCTGCTCCTGGAGCGGCTGTCGGACGCGCGGCGCAACGGGCACGAGGTGCTGGCCGTCGTCCGGGGTTCGGCGGTGAACCAGGACGGCGCGTCCAACGGCCTGACGGCGCCCAACGGCCCGTCCCAGCAGCGGGTGATCCGGCAGGCGCTGGAGAACGCCGGCCTTTCGACGGCTGACGTGGACGTGGTGGAGGCGCACGGCACCGGTACCACCCTGGGCGATCCGATCGAGGCTCAGGCGCTGCTCGCCACGTACGGGCAGGAGCGGCCGGCGGAACGGCCGCTGTGGCTGGGGTCCGTCAAGTCGAACATCGGTCACACGCAGGCCGCCGCCGGCGTCGCCGGGGTCATCAAGATGGTGCTGGCCATGCGCCATGGCGTCCTGCCCGCCACGCTCCACGTGGACGAGCCCTCGCGGCAGGTGGACTGGACGGCGGGCAGTGTCGAACTGCTGACGGAGGCGCGTGAGTGGCCGGAGGCCGACGGCCGTCCGCGCCGGGCGGGTATCTCCTCGTTCGGCATCAGCGGCACCAACGCCCACACCATCATCGAGGCGCCGGGCCCGGCCCCGGCCGCGGAGCCCGGTGACGGTGGCGCGGAGACCGCCGCGCCCGGGGCCGGGGCGCCCCTGCTGCCCGTCCTGCTGTCCGGGAACACCCCGGAAGCCCTCGCGGCCCAGGCGGGACGCCTCGCAGCCGTCCAGGACGCGCCCCTGCACGACCTCGCCTTCTCCCTGGCCACCGGCCGGGCCTCCCTCGGCCACCGGGCCGCCGTGGTCGCCCGCGACCGGGACGAACTCGCCACGGGCCTCGCCGCGCTGGCGGCGGGCACCACGGCGCCGGGAGTGGTGCGCGGCAGGCCCGTCGCCGGCAAGGTCGCCTTCCTGTTCACCGGGCAGGGCGCCCAGCGCCCCGGGATGGGACGGGAGCTGTACGCGCAGCACCCCGTCTTCCGGGCCGCGTTCGACGAGGCGTGCCGCCACTGCGACGCCCACCTCGACCGCCCGCTGCGCGAGATCGTCCTCGCCGGGCCGGACGCTGCCGAAGCCGGCCTGCTCGACCGGACGGTGTACACCCAGAGCGCCCTGTTCGCCGTCGAGACCGCCCTGTTCCGGCTGCTGGAGGCCTGGGGGATCCGGCCGGACCTCCTGGCCGGTCACTCCGTCGGCGAGCTGACCGCGGCCCACGCCGCGGGCGTGCTCACCCTGGAGGACGCCGCCCGTCTGGTCGTCGCCAGGGGACGGCTCATGGAGGCGCTGCCCGCCGGCGGCGCGATGCTGGCCGTCGACGCGACGGAGGAGGAGGTGCGGGCGCACCTGGTCGACGGCGCCGGCATCGCCGCCGTCAACGGGCCCCGCGCCGTGGTGGTGTCCGGCGACGAGGACGCGGTGGCAGCCGTCGGCGCCGCCTTCGGCGACCGCAGGACGAAGCGGCTGCGGGTCAGCCACGCCTTCCACTCGCCGCGCATGGAGCCGATGCTCGGGGAGTTCGAGGAGGTCGCGCGGAGCCTGCGGTTCGCGCCGCCGTCCGTGCCCGTCGTCTCCAACCTGACCGGCGTCCAGGCCACGGACGAGGAGCTGACCTCGCCCGGGTACTGGGTGCGCCATGCCCGCGAGGCCGTCCGGTTCGCCGACGGCGTCCGCACCCTGGAGGCGGCGGGCGTCCGCACCTTCCTGGAGGTCGGGCCCGACGCGGTGCTCTCCACCATGGGTGCCCAGTGCGTGGACGACGCCGAGCGGTCGCTGTTCGTCCCCGTGCTGCGCCGCGACCGGGAGGAACCCGTAGCTCTGGCCACCGCCCTGGCGACGCTGCAGGTCCGCGGGGTGCCCCTGGACCGGGAGCGGGTCTTCGCCGCGGCCGGCGCCCGCCGGATCGACCTGCCCACGTACGCCTTCCAGCGGCAGCGGCTGTGGCTCGACGACGAGCCGGCCGCACCGGCCGGGGCCGGCGGGGTCGGGCAGACGCCCGCGGACCACCCCCTGCTGGGCGCGGAGATCCGGCTGGCCGACGACGACGCCGTCGCGCTGACCGGCCGGGTGGCGCTGGAGACGCACCCCTGGCTGGCCGGCCACGCCGTCGCCGGAGTGGTCCTCCTGCCGGGCAGCGCCTTCGTCGAACTGGCCCTCCAGGCCGGGGACCGCACGGGTTGCGGCGTGGTCGAGGAACTCACCGTCGAGCGGCCGCTGGCGCTGCCCGCGCAGGGCGCGGTGCAACTCCAGGTCGTCGCCGGAGCACCCGACGCGACCGGGCGCAGGACGGTCACCGTCCACGCGCGCCCCGAGGGCGCCGGGGAGGCCTGGACCCGGCACGTCACCGGCGTCCTCGCCCCCGCCCCCGCGGCCGAGCCCGAGGCGCTCGGCGCCTGGCCGCCCGCGGGCGCCGTACCCGTCGACGTGACCGGCACCTACGACCACCTGGCCGAACAGGGCTACGGCTACGGCCCGCTGTTCCGGTGCCTGCGCACCGCCTGGCGGCTCGGCGAGGAGGTCTACGCGGAACTCGTCCTGCCCGGGGGCGCGGAGACGACCGGCTTCGGGCTGCACCCGGCGCTGCTCGACTCGGCGCTGCACGCCATCGACCTGGTCGACGGCCAGGACCCGACGCTGATGACCCTGCCGTTCGCCTGGGAGGGCGTGTCGCTCCACGCGGCGGGCGCCTCGGCGGTACGGCTGCGGCTCACCCCGTACGGCACCGAGCGGATGGGCCTGCACCTCTACGACGGCGCGGGCTCGCCGGTCGCCGCGGTGTCCTCGCTGCGCATCCGGCCGGTGACCACGGAACAGCTGAACGCGGCCGCCCCGGCGCCGGGAGACCTGTACGAACTGTCGTGGAAGCCGGTGCCGCTGCCCACTGCGGCCGCCACCCTTCCCGGGAGCGTTCTGTTCGCCCCGGAGCCCACGGCCGAGGACGCCCCGGCCGCCGCCCGGGAAACCCTGCACACGATGCTGGCCACGCTCCAGGAGCGGCTCGCCGACGAGTCCACCGGCGATGCGCGGCTGGTGGTCGTCACTCGGGGAGCGGTCGACCTGGAGGGCGCGCCCGGGCTCGCCCAGGCCGGGATCTGGGGCCTCGTGCGGTCCGCGGCCGTCGAACACCCCGGCCGGCTCGCGCTCGTCGACCTCGACGACGACCCGGCCTCCCGGGCCGCCCTCCCCGCGGCGGTGGCCGCAGGAGAACCGGAACTCGCCGTGCGCGCGGGCAGGGCGTACGTCCCCGGGCTGTCCCCGGCCGCCCCGGTGCCCGGCGCCGCCCCCGCCCTCACCGGTGCGGACGCGGACGGCACCGTGCTCATCACGGGCGGCACCGGCAGCCTCGGCCGGCTGCTCGCCCGGCACCTGATCACCGAACACGGCGTGCGGCACCTGGTGCTGAGCAGCCGCGGCGGCGCCCCGGGGGACCTCGGCGACCTCCGCGAGCTCGGCGCGACGGTGACCGTCGCCGCGTGCGACGCGGCCGACCGCGAGGCTCTGGCCGCGCTGCTCGCCGCGATACCGGAGGCGCATCCGCTCACGGCGGTGGTGCACGCCGCCGGCGTGCTGGACGACGGCCTGCTGCCGTCGCTGACGCCGGACCGCCTCGACGCCGTCCTGCGGCCCAAGGCCGACGCGGCCTGGAACCTGCACGAGCTCACCCGGGACCTCGGTCTCGCCTCCTTCGTGCTGTTCTCCTCCGCCGCTGCCGCCCTGGGGGCCGCCGGCCAGGCCAACTACGCGGCCGCCAACGGCTTCCTGGACGCCCTCGCGGCCCGGCGGCGCGCGGCCGGGCTGCCCGCCCTGTCCCTGGGCTGGGGCCTGTGGGACACCGCCTCGGGCATGGCCGGCTCGCTCG
>NZ_JBAMDC010000444.1:0-4911 GCF_036961605.1 Streptomyces sp. KLMMK | reverse complement strand
GTGTCGTCGAGGTGCAGGTCGCCCGCGGTGGCGACGACCACCTCGCAGGGCACGTCCTGGGCGAGCCACGCTGCGGTCACGGCGGGGATGCTCGTCCGCCCTCGGTGCTCTCCATAGAGCGGAATAACCACGCTCACTTCAGTCGTGTTCCCGGTCATCCCCGGAACGATAGGGCCGGGGACGACTCCGCAGAACACGGCCGTGGGGCTTTCGGCCAGCGCGTCAGGGGACCGCCGAATCCGGCGGCAGAACTCCATGCCTGCCCCGCTGCCGAGAAGGGTCGGAAATTGCTGATATTCGCCATGAAGCCGGCTCACGACGGAACGATCGCCGTCGTACGGGACCGCAAGCTGCTGTATTCACTGGAGGCGGAGAAGGACTCCGGGAAGCGCTATTCCGCCGTGGGCGCCGCGGGGCTGCTCCAAGCGGCCGAGCTGGTCGGGGACTTGCCCGATGTCATCGCGCTCGGCGGCTGGAGCCAGGACCCTCCGGTCGCGCACCGCGCCGTCGGGGCGGGGTACACCGATCCGCACGCCGTCGAGCAGCGGCTCGGGCGCTTCTTCGGCAAGGAAGTCCGCTGGTTCTCGTCCTCCCACGAGCGCTCGCACATCATGGCGGCACTCGCCCTGGCGCCACCGGACGACGCCGAATTGCGCAGCGTCCTGGTGTGGGAGGGCGAGACGGGTGCTTTCTACCTCGTCGACCGGGACTGCCGTATCGTGCGCCACGTTCCGGTGCTGGACGAGCCGGGCGGCCGCTACGCCTTCCTCTTCGCGCTCGCCGATCCCTCCTTCCCCGCGGAGGCCAGGGCGCCCCGGCTGGGAGACGCGGGGAAGCTGATGGCGCTGGCCGCCTACGCCGATCCCGGCGACGCGGACCGGGAGACCACGGAGGCCGTCGACCGGATTCTCGCGCTGTCCACCGTCTACCCGCCGCCGAAGCACGCTTTCCGGGATTCCCCGCTGTACGACGCGGGCGTCGAGTCGCCCCGCACCAAGGCCGCGGCGGCGCTGCTGAGCAGCCGCCTGTTCAGGATCTTCGCCGAGGCCGCCCGCGCGCACCTGCCCGCGGGTACACCGTTGCTCGTGTCCGGCGGTTGCGGCCTGAACTGCGACTGGAACGCCATGTGGGCCGGGCTCGGCCACTTCTCCTCCGTGTTCGTGCCGCCCGTCGCCAACGACTCCGGCTCGGCGATCGGCACCGCCGCCGACGCCCTGGTCCACTTCACCGGCGACCCGCGCATCGAGTGGGACGTCTACCGCGGCCTGGACTTCGTGCACGACACCGAGGCCGATCCCGCCGTGTGGCAGCGGTCCCCGCTGGACCACGGAGCGCTGGCCCGGGCCATCGGCGAGGGCGCGGTGGTGGCCTGGGTGCAGGGCCGCTGGGAGATCGGGCCGCGCGCCCTCGGCCATCGTTCGCTGCTGGCCGAGCCGTTCTGGGAGAGCACCAGGGACCGGCTCAACGCCATCAAGAAGAGGGAGGGCTACCGGCCCATCGCGCCCTGCTGCCGTGCCGAGGACACCGACCGGCTCTTCCACGGCGGCTTCGAGGACCCGTACATGCTCTACTTCCGCAAGGTGCGTTCGGCGGACCTGCGCGCGGTCACCCACGTGGACGGCTCCGCCCGCGTACAGACCGTCACCCCGGACACCGACCCTGCTCTGCACACCCTGCTCTCGGCCTTCGCCGCGCAGTACGGCGCGGGGGTGCTGTGCAACACCTCGCTCAACTTCAACGGCCTCGGCTTCATC
Organism: Streptomyces sp. KLMMK; assembly: GCF_036961605.1. NCBI lineage: Bacteria > Bacillati > Actinomycetota > Actinomycetes > Kitasatosporales > Streptomycetaceae > Streptomyces > Streptomyces sp. KLMMK. The sequence continues at coordinate 3,157 of NZ_JBAMDC010000444.1, read as the reverse complement.
AACCGCATGTCCGACCTGACGCGGTACTGCCAGAAGCGGGGTGTGGACATCATGGTGGTGGGCGACCAGTGCTACCGGCGGCTGTGACGGCGGGGGCCGAGGCGGGGGAGGGGCAGGGGCAGGGCTTGCGGGTGGCCCTGGTGGTCCGTGACTTCCGCCCGTCGTGGGACCAGGTGAGCCGGTACGTCCTCAACGCAGGCCGGCAACTGGTGCGTGACGGCCACCGGGTCCACCTGCTGTCGGCCACCGGCGACTTCGGCGAGGCCGAACGACACGGCCTGTGCCCCGTCCCGCTCGCCGCCCGGCCGGAGGGGTACGCCTATTTCACCCCCGCGCACGCCCACGCCGACCGGATCTACGAGGCCCTGCGCGCGCTCGCCGCGGATTCCGGGCTGGACGCGGTGGAATTCCCCGACCGCGACGGCGAAGGGCTGACGACGATCCGGGCCAAGCGGCTGCTCGGCGAGTTCCCGGACACCGCGCTGACCGTGCGGGCGCACGCGCCCGCCGCGCTGACCGGTCCCCTCAGCGGAGAACAGCCGGGGGACACCGACCGGGCGATGGCCGCATACGCCGAGGAGTACTGCATCCGTCACGCCGACCTGGTGCTGCTCCCCTCGCACAGCGTCGCCGAGTACGCCCGGTCCCTCAACAGCGAGTGCCGCTACAGCCCCTGCCCGCTCGCCCCCTCCGATCTCCTCACGCGGCCGCCGGGCGGCGAACCGCTCCGGCAGGTGACGTTCGCGGGACCGGTCGGCACCCTGGGCGGAGCCGACGTGTTCCTGACCGCGGCAGCCCGGCTCGCCGAGTCCGACCCGGACGTCACCTTCACGCTGTTCGGCCGGAGGACCGGCCGTCCGGGCGCGGCACTGCCCGGTGACCGGTACCTCGACCGGTGCCTCGACGGGCTCGTCTTCGGTCCGCTGCGTGGACGCGTCACGTTCCTCGACCCGGCCGAAGCCCCCGACCGGGGGCGTCTGTGGCGGAACACGCGGCTGTGCGTGGTTCCTGCGCGCTGGGACAACCGCCCCTACGAGGCGCTGGAGGCGATGGGCCACGGCTGCCCGGTCGTGTGCGCCTCCGGCGGAGGCACCGCGGAACTGGTCACGGACGGGGTGTCCGGGTTCGTCGCCCCGGCGGGTGATCCGGACGCGCTGGCACGGCTGCTCGGCCGGCTCACCGGCGCCGATGCGCACCTCCTGGACGCGACAGCCCGGCTCGGGTCCGCCGCCGCGCGGTCCCGGAGCGACCCCGTCATCGCCGTGCGGCTCCTCGCCGACGCCTACCGCGAAGCGCGCCGAAGGCCCCGAAAGGCCGGTGTGGAAGGCACCCCCGCCGTCTCGGTGGTGATCACCGTCTACAACAAGGGCCGCTGGCTGGCCGAGACCGTCGCCTCCGTCCGGGCGCAGACCCACCCCCGGACCGAGATCGTCGTGGTCAACGACGGCTCCACCGATCCCGCGACGCGTGCCGCCTTCGACGCACTGACCGGCGTCGTCAAAGTCGACAAGCCCAACGGCGGGCCCGGGTCGGCGTACAACGCGGGTATCGCCGCGGCGAGCGGCGACTTCGTCCTCCCCCTCGACGGGGACGACCTGCTGGAGCCCGACTGCGTCGCCACCGCCCTGGCGGCCCTCCAGCGAGCCCCGGACCTGGGCCATGTCAGTTGCTACGTGCGGCACTTCGGGCTGGTGAACACCATGGACGCGCCTCTGGGGACGGTCCCCGCCCTGATGCCCTTCCTCAGTACCGGCGGCAAACGCACCCGCCTCCTGCGGCGCTCGGCTCTGGCCGCCGTCGGCGGCTACGACGAGCGCCTGCCTACGCTCGACGACGTCGAACTGCTGATCCGGCTGGAGCGCTCAGGGCAGGAAGGGGACATCGTCCCGCGGGCCCTCTTCTCCTACCGGAGGCACGCCGAGTCGCTCACCTTCGCCTCCCCCGGCGAGCAGTTCGTGGACGAACACCAGTACATCCTCGCCAAACACGCCGACCTGCTGGCCGCCCAGGGGCCGGCCGCCTGTCATCACCTGCTGCACCTGTGGAAGAACGGCGTCGAGTTCAGCCCCTCGGCGCGCTGGCGCCGTGCCCGGGAGGAAGGAACCCCATGCCCGAAGTGACCGTGGCCATACCGCTGTACGGGGACCACGGGGGCCGGGCCGGCCTCGCCGCCGTCACCGGGGCCTGGCTGGCGCAGGACGTGCCCTGCGAGGTGGTCGTGGCGACCGCCGGGGACCTCGGCGTGGACCTCCCGGGGGTCCGGGTCGTCCACGCCGACCCGGGCATCCGGTCGGCGGGCACGCTGCGCAACATCGCCGCCGCCGAAGCCCGGTCCCCCGTACTGTGCCTGACGGACTCCGACGTCCTCCCGCTGGGCCGGGACTATGTGCGGCGGGCCCTGCGGCTGGCGGACGGCGCCGCGTTCGCCCAGCCCTGGATGTACCGGCTGCCCGGCGGCGCCGCGGCCCTGGCGCGTGCCGGCCTGCCGGAGCCCGTCGACATCCGGGTGGCGGCCCCGGCCGGGCGGACCTGCTACGTCACCGCGGCCCCCGGCCCCGCGCTCGTCCCCTACAGGGGTGAGCGGATGGAGCGGGAGCTGATGGGGGAGGGCGGCGTACGGGTGCCCACCCCGATGGTCTGGCCGCCACCGCCCGCGTACGACCCCGACCTGCCGTCGTGGATGCAACGCCAGGCCCCCTTCCACTGGGGCCAGCTCATGCTGCCGGCCGAGCGGTTCGCGGAGGTCGGCGGGTACTGCCCCGCCTACACGGGCTGGGGCTGCGAGGACGACGACCTGCTGACGAAGATCGCCTCGCGCGTCCCGCTGATCCGCGCCTGGACGGCCGAGCCCTCCCTCACCTGCCTGCACCTGGAGCATCCACGCCACTACGTCGCCGGGCCGGAGTGGGACGCCAACAAGGCCCGCCTGCGGGAACGCCTGGCGGCGGGCCCGGCGGCGATGATCGAGGAGGACCTTCGTCCGGCCGTGTCCCGGTTCCGTATTCCGTAGGGGGACGCATGCAGACCGGCTCCGGGCGAGCTGCGGGCCCTTCGCTGTTCCGCATGCTGGAGCTGCACGAACACATCGAGCCCGCGGCCTCCGGCCACAAGCCCTGACGGCCATCGTCCCCGGCCACGGTGCCTCCGGTCCGGGAAC
>NZ_JBAMDC010000443.1:0-4965 GCF_036961605.1 Streptomyces sp. KLMMK | reverse complement strand
CGTCTCGGGTCACGCCGGCGCCCTCGCCGAGCACCCGGTGACGTGCCTGTGGTGGTGGGCGGGGACGACGGCCGCCGTCGTCCCCGCCGCCCTCCTCACCCTGGTCGCGGACCACCGCGCCGCTGCGGGAGGCCCGCGCTGGCGGCTGCCGCTGTGGCTGCTGGGCGGCGGCTGCGGGGCGCCGCTCGGCGCTCTCGTGCTCGTGACCGTGGTGGGGCTGGTCGTCTACGCCGTCACCGGCTGACGCCGCCCGGCCCCGCCCCGCCTTCCTCCACCCGCCGCCCGGAACCGACACACCGTCAGTACGGCCGCACCAGGCCCTTTTCGGCCCGGTGCGGCCGTACTGCCGTATGGGCGCCGTGACGCCTACATCACACCGACACGCTCCGGGGGACGCTGTATGCTCACGTGAGTTGGAAAAGCCAACTCACTAGCGAGGAGAGCGATGACTCAGACTGCCGCCGGACAGGCGGGCAGCGTGACGAAGCCCGCCTTCGGCCCGGTGTTCGCCGTCGTTGTAGCCGGGGTTGCGATGTCCAACCTCGACATGTTCATCGTCAACGTCGCCCTGCCCGACATCGGCGCCCAGTTCTCCGGGTCCTCGCTGGCATCGCTGTCGTGGATCCTCAACGCCTACGCGGTGATCTTCGCCGCGCTGCTCGTCCCCGCCGGCAGCCTCGCCGACCGCACCAGCCCCCGGAACGCCTACCTGCTCGGCATCGCGGTCTTCACCGTCGCCTCCGCGCTGTGCGCCGTCGCGCCGGGCGTGTGGCTGCTGGTCGCGGCCCGCGTGGTGCAGGCCGTCGGCGCGGCCATGCTCATCCCCTCCTCGCTGGGCCTGCTGCTGGCCGCCGCGCCGCCGGAGAAGAGGATCCCCGCGGTCCGCGCCTGGACGGCCATCAGCGGTCTGGCCGCCGCCCTCGGTCCCGTGATCGGCGGCCTGCTCACCCAGCTCGACTGGCGCTGGGTCTTCCTCGTCAACCTGCCGATCGGCGTCTTCGCCCTCCTCCTCGGAGCCAAGGTCCTGCCGCGCATCGCGGCCCGCCCGGCCGCCGCCCGGCTGGATCTCCTCGGCGCGGCCCTGCTCACCCTGGGCATCGCGGTCCTGGCCCTGGGCCTGGTCAAGAGCGAGGACTGGGGCTGGACCTCGGGCAAGGTGCTGGGCTCCCTCCTGGTCGCCGTCCTCCTGCTGGCCGCCTTCGTCTACAGCTCCTCGCGCCACGCCTCGCCCATCCTCCCGCTGGGCCTGCTGAAGATCCCCGCCGTCGGGCCCTCGACCTTCGCGAACCTCCTGTTCGCCGTGTCGTTCGGCGCGATGCTGCTCTCGGCGGTGCTGTGGTGCCAGCAGGTGTGGCACTGGTCGCCGCTGAAGACCGGCCTCGCCATCGCGCCCGGACCCGTCCTCGTCCCCGCCTTCGCGATGGGCGTGGGCCCCGTCATCAAGAAGTTCGGCTCCGCGGCGGTCTCCGCGGTCGGCTGCGTGCTCTTCGGCGCCGGCATCGGCTGGTGGATCTACCGGCTCGACACCGCGCACGAGTACGCCGCGGGCCTGCTCCCGGGCATGCTGCTCACGGGCGTCGGCGTGGGCATGGTCGTCCCGACCCTCGTGGGCGCCGCCGTCTCCGCGCTGCCGCCGCAGAGCTTCTCCACGGGTTCGGCCGTGGTCACCATGGCCCGTCAGGTCGGCTCCGTGCTGGGCGTGGCCCTGCTGGTGGCCTTCATCGGCGCGCCCTCGGGCGCGGACGACGCCGTCACGGCCTTCGACCACGGATGGGCCTTCATCCTGGCCGCCACGGCCGCCGCGGCCCTCGCGTGCCTGTTCATCCCCCGCCCCAAGCCAGCCGCGTAATGCCCTGACGCTCACAGGACAGCGCGGCACACGAGCCGGGCGGTCCGCGCAGACACCCCCGACTGCGCGTGACCGCCCGGCATTTTTCTTCCCGGAATCCCTGATTCTGTGTCAGGAGTGATTCACATCACAGTGGGGTGGAGCGAGAAGTTCCGCCCTGTGACCGCCGGTTCTGCGGTCCGGGCCCCATGGATCATGGCCGGAACCGCGCGGGCGCTGGATTCCGGTTTGCCTCCGGGGCCGGAAGTCCCCTCCGGTTCCGGGTGGGTGCGGGGGTGTTGAGGTGAGGGGTGAAGCGGGCATACGGTCTGTTTCCCTGTGGTGAGGGCACCGCCGGCCCCGGCCCTCATAGATTTATCTGCCGCGAGACGCCCATAGATCCGGGCAAGGGTGACCAGCCACCCAAAACGGTCGGTCTCCGAGCTCAAACCGGCATATGTTCCGGCCATTGCCCCTCGGCATATTGCGCAGGGTTCGCCGGGTGCTGTTTTCTTGCGTCCAGATAATCAGCCACCTGGGGGTATCGCCGATTATGGCAATCAAGATCAACCCGGCGCGATTCAGTCAGTTCGGCCCGGCCGAGGGAAGCATCTTCTGCCTGATTACCAATCAGGAGATGGTGCAGGAATTCGAGATCGTCAGGGATGCCCCCTATGCGGAGTACCGGACGATCATTCTGAAGCCGGGCGACGACTTCGAGAAGATGCTCGCCGATGAAACGGTTCCGCAGAATTCCCACTCGCTGGTCATCTCGCCCTACCGGTTCTTCGAGTCCCCTTCAGAGGAAGCGCTCGGCCCGCGCCGCAAGCTGATGGGCATGGCGTGCAACTCGACGCCCACGGACCTGGGCATCATCCGCCACTTCATCGGGGTCATCGAGCGCACCTCGGCCCAGGAGCAGGCGGAGTTCAGCGACCGCTTCTTCGAACTCGCCGAAACCACCGACCACTTGGTGTACGTCGACGAACGGCACGGCACCCGCGCCGTCCTGGACCACCTCGCCGACGACCTGGTCTGGAATCAGCAGGCCGGCCCCCTTGAATGGGGCGAGCAGCAGATCGTACCCTCGGGTGAGATCAGCGTCCTGCCGATGCAGATCGTCGAGTTCGACGAATCGCTGCACCTCCCGCTCGAAGGCAGCATCGCGTTCCGCGGCTTCCCCATCCTGCACAACGGAACGCCCTCCTTCCTCCGCAAGGACCAGGCCCGCCTGCAGGGCAAGCTGGCCGGGCTGGAGCACGAGGCGGTCGTGGCCGACGTGCACAAGGGAGCGATCACCTCGCTCCGGCCGTTCCGGCCCGCCGGCGCCCCGGTCGCCGAGGTCTTCGAGGCGATGTTCGAGATCGACTCCCGCTACACCCTGGTCTGGGAGATCGGTCACGCCCTCAACACCAGCCTGGACATCGTCCGGGGCAACCACGCGATGAACGAGGTCTACGGCGGCGACCGGGGCTGCCTGCACTGGGGACTGGGGCTCACCCCCTTCACCCAGTACCACCTCGACATCATCTCGCCCGACACCACCGTCTACACCGAGAGCGGTGAAGTGGTGCTCGGCAACAAAGGCGGCGCCCCGAGCGTCCGCATCGCACCGGCCGCCTGAGCGGCCGGCCGCGGACGCGGCGGGAGCGCGAAATCCCTGAGGACGGGAGGTGATTCCCCATGAAGAAGACCATCAAGGTGCGCAAGAACAGCAACTACCTCGGGACCCTGCTGGGCTAATCGCCCGGTGACCCGGCCGGATCCGAGCCAATGGAGGGTGGTGAGTTCCCGTGAAGAAGACCATCAAGGTCCGTAAGAACAGCAACTACCTGGGGACCCTGCTGGGCTAATCGCCCCGCAGCCCATCCGAAAACAATGGCCATTGGCGGGAGGTGAGTTCCCATGAAGAAGACCATCAAGGTGCGCAAGAACAGCAACTACCTCGGGACCCTGCTGGGCTGAACCCGGGTGACGGGCTGAATTGAACAGCCCTGGTGCGAGGCGGGTCGAGGTGCTGACTCGACCCGCCTCGCCGACACGCAACACGCATATCTGGGAGTGGTGTCGCGATGATTATTGTCCGCCCCGAGGCCTACCGCCAGTATCCGGTCGGCCGTACACACTTCGTACTGGTCCTGGAAAAGGCGCTCGCCGACTTCTTCCGTCTTGAGGGCGGCAGCCGTTACGAGCAGTGCGCCACCGTGACCGCCGGCCCCGGCCGCACCCTGGGCGACATCCTGCGCACCGAGGTGCCGGACAACAGCGACGTCCTCGTGATCGCCACCGCCGACGCCCTGCTGACCGCTCCGTCCGCCGACATCGGCCCCGGCCGCACGGTCGCCGTCGTCCGCGCCGGGCAGGGCCCGCTCGCCCTCGACCAGGCCGGCACCGTGCTGACGGCCCTGGAGAAGGTCGACCCCGACGAGGTCCAGGCCCGCGCCGACAAGCTCACCGAGGCCCTCGCCGCCTCCGGCGGCCTGCAGATCGAGGAAGCGCTGACCGGCTCCGTCGCCCGGCTGACCTACGACCGGCCGACCTGGTCGCGGACCGACGGCGGCCTCTTCCAGCCCGGCGCCGTCCGCACCGCACCCACCGGCCGGCTGCGGCTCGCCGCCGACCTCACCGGCATCGCGCTCTCCGGCCAGATCACCGTCAAGGGCTGGCCCGTCGTCCGGGCCCGCAGCGCGAGCGCCGACCGCCGACACGAGATCTACGATCAGCTGACCGGCCTCTCGCACTACCCGCTCGTGCTGACCGTGGAGAACGGCGCGGTCACCGACCTCAAGGCCGCCGCCACGGGCTCCGGCACGGCCGCGGCCGAGCTCGAGCGCCTCTTCGCCGAGCACCCCGACCACGCCCTGGTCTCCGGGATCGAGTTCGGCCTGAGCACCGGGACACAGCCGCTGCCCTTCAACACCGAGGGCAACTCCGCAGCCACCGGCAAGGCGACGGTCTCCGCCCACATCGTCCTGGGCGCCCTGCCGCAGACCCCGTACCAGCTGACGCTGTCCTGCTCCACCAGCACGGTCACGGCCCTCGGCGGCACCGAAGCGCTCGCCGGAGCCGGCACGGAGACCGGCGAGGCGCGGCCGAGGCGCCGGATGAACCGGGTCACCTCGGCGAGCTGCGGCTGC
>NZ_JBAMDC010000442.1:0-4980 GCF_036961605.1 Streptomyces sp. KLMMK | reverse complement strand
GCCTCACCGCGGTCGCCCTGCCCTGGGCCCTCGTCCCGCCCGTCCTGCTCTACGCCGCCGCCCAGTACCAGCCGCTCTTCCTCGACCGCTATCTGCTGTTCTGCCTGGCCGGCATACCCCTGCTCGCCGCGGCCGGCGCCGACCGGCTCCTGGGGCTCGTCCCGTGGCGGCGGACCGTGACGGCGGCCGGCGCCGTGGCCGTCCTGGCCGCCTTCGTGGTGCAGCTGCCGCTGCAGGAGCGCGAGCGCCTGCCCACCAGCCGGGGCGACGAGCTGGCCCCGGTCGCCGCGGCGGCCGCGCAGCGGGCGAGGCCGGGGGACGCGGTGCTGTTCCTGCCGCTGTACGAGCGCCGCGTGGCCCTCGCCTATCCGCGTGACTTCACCGGCCTGCGCGATCTCACCCTCAAGCGCTCACCGGCCGCCTCCGGCACGCTCTTCGGCGACGAGGTCAGCACCGCCGTGCTGCGCGACCGGCTGGCCCGGCTGCCGTCAGGAAGCCGGGTGTGGGTGGTGGGGGACACCAACACCGTCGGCACCCGGTGGTTCCGCGCGCAGCGGGAGGAGCACGCGAAGACGACCGCCCTGGAGGAGTTCTGCCGTGAGGAGCGGGAAGCGGCGGTGTTCGTCCGCGGTGGCTCCGTAGCGCTGTACGTACGCCGTTAGGACGGTAGGGGGCGTGGCCGGTGTGTGTGGGGGCCCCGCCCGGGGTGCCGTTACTTCACCGCCCCCGCCATCACCCCGCTCACGAACTGCCGCTGGAAGGCGAAGAAGACCGCGAGCGGTACGGCCATCGAGAGGAAGGCTCCCGAGGCGAGGATGTCGATGTTGTCGCCGAACTGGCGCACCTGCTGCTGCAGGGCGACCGTGACCGGCGGGTGCCCGCTGTCCGCGAAGATCAGCGCGATCAGCATGTCGTTCCACACCCACAGGAACTGGAAGATCCCCAGCGAGGCGATGGCCGGCCCGCCCAGCGGCAGCACCACCCGCAGGAACAGCCGCAGTTCGCCCGCCCCGTCCAGCCGGGCGGCCTCCAGCAGCTCCCGGGGGATCTCCGCGAAGAAGTTCCGCAGCAGGAAGACGGCGAAGGGCAGCCCGAACGCGGTGTGGAAGAGCACCACGCCCGGCGTGCTCTCAAAGATGCCGAGGGTGTTGAAGAGCTTGGCCACGGGGATCAGCGCCACCTGCACCGGCACCACCAGCAGCCCCACCACCGCCATGAACCACCAGTCCCGGCCCGGGAAGTCGAGCCAGGCGAAGGCGTATCCGGCGAACGCGCCGATGAGGATCACCAGCGCCGTCGCCGGCACGGTGATCAGGGCCGTGGTGCCGAGGGACTCCATCACCGTGTCGTTGCCGAAGAGGTTGCTGTAGCTCTGTGTGGTCAGCTGCGCCGGGTGGGAGAAGACCTCCCACCAGCCCGACGCGGCGATGTCTCTCTTGTCCCGCAGCGAGGACAGGAGCAGCCCCACCGTCGGCGTCAGCCAGAACAGCCCGACCACGACGAGGAAGACCCGCATCACCCCGCCGCCCAGCCGCCCGGCGATCCGCGCGGGAAGCGACTGCTCGGCCCGTACGCCCGTGTCCACCGTGGTCATCGCTGCGGCCCCCTCGTGGTCATCGCTGCCGCGCCCTCGTGGTCATCGGCGTCGCCCCCCGTCAGCGCTCCCGCAGGCGTTCCCGTCAGCGCCCCCCTCATCGCCGCCGCTCCCTTCGGATCCGCCGGAGGTTGACGTACATCACCGGCAGGACGAGCACGAGCAGGAAGACCGCGATCGCGCTGCCCACGCCCTGGTTGACGTCCGTGCCGAAGGACGACTGGTACAGCTGCAGGGCCAGCACGTTCGCCTTGTCGAGGCTCGCGCCCGGCGCGATGATGTAGACGAGGTCGAAGATCTTCAGCACGTTGATCATCAGCGTGATCAGCACGACCGCGAGCACCGGCGCCAGCAGCGGCACCGTCACCCTCCGGAAGACCTGCCACTCGTTCGCGCCGTCCACGCGTGCCGCCTCCAGCAGTTCCCGCGGCACGCTCGCGAGCCCCGCCGCGATCAGCACCATGGCGAAGCCCGCCCACATCCAGATGTACGCCCCGATGATGGCCGGGGTGACGAGCGAGGGGCCCAGCCAGTCGACGCCGTTGTAGGGCGCGGCGAAGTTCGAGGCGGGCAGGCGCAGCAGGGCGCCGTCGGCCGCGGCGGGCAGGGTGAAGGTGCCGTCGGCGCCCGAGGTGGCCGAGGCGACGGTCCGGCCGTCCTTGACCGCCTCCACCGTGACGCCCTCCAGGGCCTTCTCGCCCGGGTCGATCCGGCCCGGCGTGCCCCCGCCGCCGCGCGTGAAGTCGCGCCAGACCGTCCCGGTGACCTTCCCGGCGGCGTCCCGCGCCGGAACGGCGTCCTTCGCGCCCTTCATGTCCGCGGGCTTCGCGCCCACCAGCGGAAGCGTGGTCGCACCGCCGGCCTTCACCACCGCCTTGGTCGTGAACGCCCCGCGGCTCTCCACCAGCAGCCCGTCGTCCCTCGGGTGCGCGCCCGGGAAGGGCGCGGGCGGCGAGAAGGTGTCGTGGACGCCCACCCACACCGCGTTCGCGACGCCGCGGTCGGGGTTCTGCTCGTAGACCAGCCGGAAGATGATGCCCGAGGCCAGCATCGAGACCGCCATCGGCATGAAGACGACGAGCTTGAACGCCGTGCCCCAGCGCACCCGTTCGGTGAGCACCGCGAAGATCAGGCCGAGGGCGGTGGCCACCGACGGCGCGACGACCACCCAGATGATGTTGTTCTTCAGGGCCGTGCGGATCCGGTCGTCGGTGAAGACCTCGTGGTAGTTGTCCACGCCCACGAAGCCGTTGCCGCTCGCGTCGAAGAGGCTGCGCCAGACGGAGTAGCCGATGGGGTAGACGACGAGCGCGCCGAGCAGGACCAGCGCGGGCAGCAGGAACAGGCCGGCCACCCAGAGCCGGGTGCCCGCCACGCTCCGGGACTTCTTCGGCGAGGGGCCCGGCGAAGGGCTCGGCGAGGGGCTCGGTGAGGGGCCCGCCGAGGGGCTCGTGGCGGAGTTGCCGGAAGGGCGGGGCGGCCCGGAGGCCGCGTCGCCGCCCGCGTTCGCGGTCGACATGGTGCGGGGCTCCCGTCAGCTCTTGAACGCCTTGGCCGCGTCGGACTCCAGCCGCTGCTGGGTGCCCGCCACGTCGCCGGGGTTCTTCAGGAAATCCTGGAGGTGCTTCCACTCGCCCTGGCCCGGCTTGCCGCCGAAGGAGGCGGGGGCCAGGTCGGACATGTCGAAGCGGAAGTCGTCGCCCGCGGCGACCACGGCCCTGGCGATGGAGCGGAGCACGTCGTCGGGATAGGCGTCGAGGGCGAGGTTCCTGTTGGCGGAGAGGAAACCGCCCTGCCCGGCCCACACCCGCGCCGCGTCGGCCGAGGCGAGGAAGGTCAGCAACGCCTGCGCGGCCGGGCCGTCCTTGAGCGCCACGCCCACGTCGCCGCCGGTCACCACCGGCGCCTTCGCCCCGACGGCGGGGAAGGGGAAGACCTTGGCCTCCTTGCCGATCCTCGCCCCGGCCCCGGTGACGTTGGCCGCCGCGAAGTCGCCCTCGAAGACCATGGCGGCCTTCGGCTCCTCCCCGCCGGTGAACGTCTGGGTGACCGAGGTGGGGAACTGCGTCTGGACCGCCCCCGCGTTGCCGTCCGCCAGCAGGCCCTTCCCGCCGAAGAGCCGGCCGAGCGCCGTCAGGGCGTCCTTCACGGACGGGTCCGTCCACGGGATCCGGTGCTGCGCCAGCTGGTCGTACTTCTCCGGGCCCGCCTGGGAGAGGTAGATGTTCTCGAACCAGTCGGTGAGCGTCCAGCCGTCCGCCCCGCCCACCGAGACCGGCGGGATGCCGTAGTCCGCGATCAGCTGCGCGGCGCCCAGGAACTCCGGCCAGGTCTTCGGCTCCTTCGCCCCGGCCCCGTCGAAGACCTTCGTGTTGTACCAGACCAGGGACTTGTTGCTGACCTTGAAGTAGACGCCGTAGCGCTTGCCCCCGGACGAGCCGAGCTCCTGCCACCCCTTGGTGAAGTTCTTGTCCAGCTCGGCCGCCGCCTCGCCGCCGAGCGGCTTGAGCCAGCCCTTCTGCGCGAACTCCCGCAGCGCCCCGGGCTGTTGCAGCATGGCCACGTCCGGCGGGTCGCCGCCCGCGATCTTCGAGCCGACGAAGGCGGACATGTCGTCGCCGCTGGGCACGTAGGCCACCTGGGCGCCCGTGCGCCGGGAGAACTCCTCCAGGACCTTGGTGAAGCCCTTCTGCTCGGCGCCCGTCCAGACCGCCGTCACCTTGAGCTTCTGCCCGTTCAACCGGGGCAGCCGCACGGTGTGCCGGATCACGTCCGACGACGGTTTGCTGCTGTCCGGCGCGCCGCCGCCGTCGTCACTGCACCCGGCGGCCGACAGGGCGAGGGTCCCGGCCGCGAGGAGCGCCAGAGCGCTGCGCGCCGGACGGAGCGAGCTGCGCGCCCCGCGCACCGAACGAAGCGAAGTCCGCATTGCCGCCCCTCCCGTACGAGCTCCCCGCCGGCGGTCCGCGCCGCACGTCACCGCGGCCGGCGGTCGTCTCCCGTGCGACAGGTCTACGCCCGGTCACCGGCCGCCGCAATACCGTCTTCGCTGTCAACTCGGTGATCGTGACCGGGCTGTGATGGCCCGTCACGGGCGCACGGGAGCACTCAGAGCAGCGGTGGCGCCGCCTCCGCTCCCGCCGACTGCGCGGCGCGCTGCAGCGCGCTCGCGAGCAACGCCAGGTCCGTCGGGCCGTTGCCCAGCTCGCGCACGGGGCGGCGGGTGGGCGGGTCGCCCATGCGCTGCCAGTCCACCGTCACGACCGTCGGGCGCAGCGTCGCCGTCCGCGGGATGCGGCCCGTCACCCGGCCCGCCTGGAACGGCGTCGTCGCGTCGTCGTCCGGCCGCATCAGCCGGCCGCGGCCCGGAGCGGGCTCGCCCGCAC
>NZ_JBAMDC010000441.1:0-4998 GCF_036961605.1 Streptomyces sp. KLMMK | reverse complement strand
TCGCCGACGCCGTGCCAGACGGTGCCGGCCCCGGCCCGCTCGACGGCGGCCACGAACAGCTCGGCCAGGTCGTCCACGTGGACGGTCGGCCAGCGCACGCCCTCCTCGCCGTAGTACTCGGGCACCCCCTGCAGGCGGGCCCGGTCGACCAGGATGGCGGGGATGCCGCCGCCGCGGCCGTACACGATGCCGGGCCGGACGACCACCGCGCGCACGCCTTCGGCGGCCTCGGCCAGCACCTGCCGCTCGATCCGCGGGCGGTAGCCGACGATGCCGATCGGGTTGGCCGGGGCGTCCTCGCCGACCTCCCGGGCCTCGCCGGTGGCGCCGAGCACCCAGATGCCGCTGGTGTAGACGAAGGGGCGGCCGGTGCCGCGCAGCGGAGCGGCGAGCGCCTCGATGACGGCGGTGTCGACGTCGGCGTCGCCGCTCGGGGGCGCCAGGTGGATCACGGCCTCGATGTCGGGGGTCACCGCACCGGCCAGCGAGGCCGGGTCGGCGGTGTCGCCGGCCAGCTGGGCGTGCCAGGCCCGGCCGGGCCGCGGCTCGCCGCCACGGGTGAGCGCGACGACCTGGTGGCCGGCGGCGGCGAGGTGATCGGTGACGGCGGAGCCGATGTAGCCGGTGGCACCGGTGAGCAGAACCTTCATGACGTACCCATCTGGGAAACGAGACGTTTCGTCTCGGGTGGTGGTGTGGTGACTTGCTGGGGGAGCAGGGTTCAGGGCCGGGGTTCGGGCGGAGCGCCCCGGGTGCCCCACCGGTCGAGCATCGCGTAGGCCGGCTGCCATCGGTGCGTGTACGCGTGGTGCGCGGACTCGGGCAGGAGCTGCCGCAGAACGGCGGCCACGGTCCGCTCGGCGACGCCGTCCAGGAGCCACGGCAGGATCCGTGCCGCATCGGCCTCGATCCGCTGCGCGTGGACGCGCCCGAAGTGCTCCCACTGCTCCTTGCTCAGGACGCTCTGGACCAGCGGGAAGACGGCCTCCTCCTCGTGGCGGAGATGCCCGCGCAGACCGGTGACCAGCGAGCCGGTGAGCTCACCGAGCAGGTCGAGGCCGGCATCGAGCCCGGCATCGGGGCCGGCATCGGGGCCGGTCAGCGCCTGGTCGATCGCCTCGAGCAGGAGGGCGAGCGCGGCGTGCTCGGCCTCGATCGCCTCCAGCCGCACCAGAGAGAGGGGGTGGCCGCACAGGGCCTGACGCAGGGAGGGCCACAGGGCGTCGTCCTCGGCGGCATGGTGGGCATGCCAAGCCCTCCGGAACAGCTCCCAGCCCGCGGCGGTGCGCAGGACGTTCCGGGGACCGGGGTGGGCGCGCGCGGTGGCGCGGGCAAGGTGGTGCAACTCCCTTCGTAACGCGTTGTGCATCGCGTACGTCACGGTCATGTCGAACCTGTCTCGCACGTCTGTCTGACTCCTGGTGCCGGTGACCGGGTGAGCCCGTGTCAGGCAGTGGCGTCATGACTGGTTCCTCCGGGAACAGGGCAGCGGAAAGCCACGCCTGACGGAGCGGGGCATCACGGGAAGGGCGGCCGGGTGGGAAGACGGCTGGGGGCCCGAGGCCCTCGACGACCGGCCTGCCCGGGTACCTCAAGCCTCCCGTGAGAGCCGTGTCCGGATCAACGCGGAGTTCGTGCGTTGATCGATAACCCGGCGGTTATCGCCGTACGGGACGTAGCGGTCGCGTCAGAACCGTAGTGCGCCGAGTTCGCGGACCGTGTCGGCGAGAGCGCCGATCAGCTCGTTCTCCGCATCGGTCCGCCAGACCAGAGCGTAGGACAAGGCCGTCAGGTCCGTGACGGGTATCCAGCGGATGTTCGGCATGCCCCAGTGCCGGGTGACATGGCCGGGAAAGCTGTGGACGATCTCGCCCATGCCGACCCGATTGATCAGCTCCTCCGAGTTGGTCACGGGGCGCCCACGCTCGATCGGCCGGCCCTCGGACGTATGGAAGGGCAGGTAGCTGTCCTCCCAGTAGTCCGGCATGCGGGGTGCCATGGCGTGCTGGAAATCGGCGAACATCTCCAGCCGCACCGACGTCCGCCGGGCGAGCTCGTGGTCGGCGGCCACGGCGAGGATCCGGGTGTCCGTGCACAGGACCGGGCCGACGGTGAGGTCCGGTTCCTCCACGGGGAGCCAGGCGACGAGGACGTCCATGTCGTCGTCACGGAGCCGGCCGAAAGGATCCATGTACGTCAGCTGGCGGATCTCGAGCTCCCACTGCGGATACCGCGAGCGGAAGGCCCTCCAGTAGCGGTGCATGTCGACGACGTTGAACGGCATCATGCCGACGCGGAGCCTGCCGGTGACACCGCGGGCGGCCATCCGGGCGCGTTCCAGGGACTCGTGCAGGCCCGCATAGACCGGCTGCAGGTCGTCGCGCAGCTGCCGTCCGACGGAGGTCAGGCGCACGGTGCGGCTGGTGCGTTCGAACAGCGCGGCACCGACGCGCCGTTCCTGCTTTCTGATGGCCTGGCTGACCCGTGCCTGGGAGACAAGGAGCCGCTCGGCGCTCCGGCCGAAGTGCAACTCCTCGGCCAGGACCAGAAAGATCTCGATGTCCCGCAGCTCCATCACGCCCCCGTGTCCCTCTCCGCCGGCAACTCAGAGGCTGTCGAGCCGCAGAAGTATATGTTGATCACGGTTCCGCGCACAGGGCCTGAAAAACCGGCGAGGGCCGCCATCCCTTGCGGGTAGCGGCCCTCGCTGTTGTTCTGACGCCGAGTCAGGCTGCGCCTTTTCGATGTCTAGATGTCGAAGTACATCTCGAACTCGTGCGGGTGCGGGCGGAGCTGGATCGGGGCGATTTCGTTGGTGCGCTTGTAGTCGATCCAGGTCTCGATCAGGTCGGAGGTGAAGACACCGCCGGCCTGGAGGTACTCGTTGTCCTGCTCCAGGGCGTCGAGGACGGCCGGGAGGGAGGTCGGGACCTGGGGGACGTTCGCGTGCTCGTCTGGGGCGAGCTCGTAGAGGTCCTTGTCGATCGGCTCGGCGGGCTCGATCTTGTTCTTGACGCCGTCGAGGCCGGCCAGGAGGAGGGCCGAGAACGCGAGGTACGGGTTCGAGGACGGGTCCGGGGCGCGGAACTCGACGCGCTTGGCCTTCGGGTTGGAGCCCGTGATCGGGATGCGCATGGCGGCGGAGCGGTTGCGCTGGGAGTAGACCAGGTTGACCGGGGCCTCGAAGCCGGGGACCAGGCGGTGGTAGGAGTTCACCGTCGGGTTGGTGAAGGCCAGCAGCGACGGGGCGTGCTTGAGGATGCCGCCGATGTAGTAGCGGGCGGTGTCCGAGAGGCCCGCGTAGCCCTGCTCGTCGTAGAAGAGGGGCTCGCCGCCGGTCCACAGGGACTGGTGGACGTGCATGCCGGAGCCGTTGTCGCCGAAGATCGGCTTCGGCATGAAGGTGGCGGTCTTGCCGTTGCGCCAGGCGACGTTCTTCACGATGTACTTGAAGAGCATCAGGTCGTCGGCGGCGGCAAGCAGCGTGTTGAACTTGTAGTTGATCTCCGCCTGGCCGGCGGTGCCGACCTCGTGGTGCTGGCGCTCGACCTGCAGGCCGGCCTTGTCCAGCTCCAGGGAGATCTCGGCGCGCAGGTCGGCGAAGTGGTCGACCGGCGGGGCCGGGAAGTAACCGCCCTTGTAGCGGACCTTGTAACCGCGGTTGTCCTCGACCGCACCGGTGTTCCAGGCGCCGGCCTCGGAGTCGATGTGGTAGAAGGACTCGTTCGCGGCGGTGTTGAAGCGCACGCTGTCGAAGACGTAGAACTCCGCCTCCGGGCCGAAGTACGCGGTGTCCGCGATGCCCGTGGAGGCGAGGTAGGCCTCGGCCTTCTTGGCGATGTTGCGCGGGTCACGGCTGTACTGCTCGCCGGTGATCGGGTCGTGGATAAAGAAGTTGATGTTGAGCGTCTTGTCCCGGCGGAAGGGGTCGACGCGAGCCGTCGACAGGTCCGCGCGCAGCGCCATGTCGGACTCGTGGATGGCCTGGAAACCGCGGATCGAGGAGCCGTCGAAGGCCAGCTCCTCGGCCGGGTCGAACGCCGCAGCCGGGATCGTGAAGTGCTGCATCACGCCGGGCAGGTCGCAGAACCGGACGTCGACGAACTTGACGTCCTCGTCCGCGATGAACTTCTTGGCGTCGTCGCCGTTCTGGAACATCCAACTCCTCCTAGCCCGCCCGTGAACGGCCGGGGTTGTTTCGGTGGCGCGGTCCCTGTGCGGATTCGTGCAGGCTCCGCAGATGCAGTTCCCATGCAGTGGTGCGCGCTGGGGCCGACCCTAGAGAGACGGGATTTCCCGGGCATGACCCATTTGTTTCGCCGAGGTTAACCGGGATGCGGCCGGTACGTGCTCTGAAACACGGTCGTGGGGCGGATACGGAAACGGATAGGGAAGCGGATACGGAAGTGATCACCGGAACGATCACGGAAGTGATCGTGGAAGGGGATACGGCATACGGCCGCGGGCGCGGCGCGGGACGCGGACGTGCGACCCCGGGCCGAAGGGAACGAATGCGGGCGCAGTACCGTGGACGGGTGGACAACAGGCAAGCAATCGGCTCATGGCTCTCCGGCCCGCGCGCGGCCGCCGAGGAGATGGGCGTGGACTTCGGGCACCGGGGCGAGCGCCTCGGGCTCCCGGCGGACGGGCCCGGCTCCATCGCCCCGCTCGGACGGCGCTTCGGCGCCGTTTTCATCGACTGGGCGCTGTGCATGCTCATCGCCTACGCCCTCCTCGCGGACGGCAAGCCCCAGCAGGCGGGCAACTGGGCCCTGCTGATCTTCTTCGTACTCAGTGTCGTCACTGTCGGTACGATCGGCTGCACCCCCGGCAAGCGTCTCCTCGGGCTGCGCGTCATCAGCGAGGACGGCGGACGCCTCTCGCTGCCCCGCGTCCTGCTCCGCAGCGTACTCCTCGCCGTGGTCATCCCGGCCGTCATCTGGGACCGCGACACCCGCGGCCTGCACGACCGCCTCTCCCGCGCCGTGCAGGTGCGGA
>NZ_JBAMDC010000440.1:0-5008 GCF_036961605.1 Streptomyces sp. KLMMK | reverse complement strand
GCAGCTCGGGGGCCTCGCGAGCGGCCGGCCCGTGGAGCGTGCAGCCGGACATCAGGAGGCCGAGGGCGAGGCCGGCCGCCACCGCGCGGCCGACGGCCGCGCCCCTGGCACGTCCCCGTCTCCCGCGTCCTTCTCCGCCGCTTCTCTCTCTCCGCGCCACCATGCCTTGCCAGCCCCCTGCCACCGACCCGCTGTGGAACCCGTTACTGCCAACGACGGCGTGGGCGCCACCGTCACGGCCCGGTAGCGTGGTCACGTGTCCGACCGCGCATCCGTGGAGCCGTCCGCAGCCCACTCCACGAGCACCAGCGAGCAGGGATCCTTCTGCTCGGCCCGCTGTACGTGCGGCTGGCGCGGCCCCGCCCGCCGCGCCCGTTCCCTGGCCCGCGACGACGCCGCGGGCCACGAGGCCGCCGCCGGCGCGGCCTGAGCGACCGGCCTCCGCGACGCCTGATCCCCCCGCCTGATCCCGCCCCGCCCGGGTAGGCGGAACCACCGCTACCCCCGCGCCATCTGTCTGGACGACGGGGGAAACCGGCAGCACATCGGGTGACGGGGGCGGGCATGGCCGTTGACGAAAACGGGACGAGTACGGGCGCACAGGGCATAGGTACGAGCGCGGGCACAGACGCACGGGCGGCCGGTGCGCGCGGGTTCCTCGGCAGGCGGCAGCTGCTTGCCGCCGGCGCGGGGCTGGCCGCGGCCGGCACCTGGGCGGCCTCCTGCACCGACAGCCGCGGCCAGGAGCGCCCCGGCCGCATGGTCACCTCGGGCCGGGCCGTCCCCGCCGCACCGCGCCCCGACCCGGCGGCCGCCGACTGGACCGCCCTCGGCAAGGGCCTCTCCGGCGGCCTCGTCCGCCCCGGCGACGCCGACTACGCCGCGGCCCGGCAGCTCTACAACACCCGCTTCGACGACCTGCGCCCGGCCGGCATCGCCTACGTGGCGAACGTCCAGGACGTCCGCGAGTGCCTCGCCTTCGCCCGCCGCTACAGCACCCTCATATCCATACGCAGCGGCGGTCACAGCTACGCCGGCTGGTCCAGCGGCACCGGCCGGCTCGTCGTCGACGTCTCCCGGCTGAAGTCCGTCCGCACCCCGGACTCCCGGTCCGCCGTGATCGGCGCGGGCGCCAAGCTCATCGACGTCCAGACCGGGCTGGCCGGGCAGGGCGTCACCCTCCCCTCCGGCTCCTGTCCGACGGTCGGCATCTCCGGCCTCGCCCTCGGCGGCGGACACGGCGTCACCTCCCGCGCCTACGGCCTGACCTGCGACAGCCTCACCGGCGCCACCCTCGTCACCGCCGACGGCACGGTCCTCGACGTAGGCGCCGAGCGCAACGCCGACCTCTTCTGGGCCCTGCGCGGCGCCGGCAACGGCAACTTCGGCGTGGTCACCGAGCTCCGCTTCCGCACCCGCGCGGCGGCCGACGGCGTCACCGGCTACGTCTCCTGGCCCTGGTCGCGGGCCGCCGACGTGATCCGCGCCTGGCAGGAGTGGGGGCCGAGCCGGCCCGACGAGATCTGGTCCTCCTGCGACCTGTCGGCCGCCGCGGGCGGCACCCCGCGCGTCTCCGTCTCCGCGTACTCCCTCGGCACCCACGGCGACCTGGAGAACGCCCTCGACCTGCTGGTGAGCAAGGTCGGCGGCACGTCCAACGGCGTCCGGCTGCGCCGCCGCGCCCACCTCGACATGGTGCGCGCCTACGCGGGCTGCTCCGACAAGTCCCAGGCGCAGTGCCACCTGCCGGGCCGCACGCCCGGCCGCGACACGGCCGGCACCCTGCAGCGCGAGACGTACGGGGCGCGCTCCGACTTCTACGACCGCTCGCTGAACGCGGCGGGCATACGGGCCCTCACCGGCCAGGTGGAACGTTTCGGCCGAGGGGGCGGCAGCGGCGGCGTCTCGGTCCAGCTGACGGCGCTGGGCGGCGCCGTCAACCGCGTCCAGCCCCTGGCCACGGCCTTCGTCCACCGCCGCTCGCGCTTCCTCGCCCAGTACCTGTCCCACTGGGCCGCGGGCGGCTCCGGCAGCAGCCAGACGTCATGGCTGGACGGCACCCACGCCGCGATGCGCCGCCACGCCTCGGGGTCCGCGTACCAGAACTACGCGGACGCGGGCCTGAAGGACTGGCGCAAGGCGTACTACGGCGGCGCGGAAGGCCGCCTGACCAAGCTCAAGCACCAATACGACCCGAACCGGCTGTTCGACTTCCCGCAGGCGCTGTGAGGTCCGCGCGGAGGCTGGGGGAGCCCCTGGCTCCCCCGGCCGCGTCGGCCTACGCCGCCAGGTCGTTGTCCCGGTGCCGGGGCACGCCCCGCCCCGAGTCGGCGGTTCCGGTGACCGGGGCCTCCGCCGCCGCCAGGGGCGGCGCGAGCGGGCGGTCCGAGCGGACGAGCCAGGCCGCACGCGTCCGCGCGACCGCGCGCGTGAGCGGGGTCAGCAGCATCATCGCCAGCGGCGCCAGGAGGAGCGCGACGGCCGTGCCCAGGGCGAGGCCGCCGATCACGTCCGTCGGGTAGTGCACGCCCATGTAGACGCGGCAGAAGCCCTCCAGGACGGCCAGGCCGATTCCGATCAGGCCGTACTTGCGGTTGGCGACGAAGAGGGCCACGCCGATCGCCATCGTCAGCGTCGCGTGGTCGCTGACGAAGGAGTAGTCGGTCTTGCCCTTGACCAGCACCTCCAGGCCCGGGTGGTCCAGGAAGGGCCGGGGCCGCTTCACGAAGCCGCGGATCGGGATGTTGACGAGGAGGGCGATGCCGGCGGCGAGCGGCGCCCACAGCAGCGCCGCGACGGCGCCCGGCGCGTCCTGCCGGCGGCGCAGGCTCCACCAGGCGAAGAGCATGAGGACGGCGAGGCCCAGGATGATCCCGTACTCGCCGATGAACTCCATCGTGCGGTCGAGCCAGCCGGGGGCGTCCTTGGCAAGGCCGTTGATGTCGTACAGCGTGCTGGTGTCGGGGTTCGACCCGCCCCTGGCCTCCGTCATGGGGTACCCCATCGCGAGTCCAGCCATGTGCCGTGGCCCCTTATCTGTCGCCTGTCGCTACGTCCAGCTGCCGACCCCCGTGGTCCGTGCGTCGCTGTAGCCCCCGCCCAGTGGCGCTGCTTTCCCACTCCCATGGAACGCCCCACTCCGGCCGGGCGTTCCACTCTTCTCCCAATGATCACCAGGACGTTATGGAAGGGTGACCCATCGTCGCAGTTCGTCCTGGAGCGTTCATGCGGCGTTGGCCGCGGGCAATGCTTTCGCGCCATCCTGAGTGACCCGGGTCGCCCCGATGTAGTCCGGCATATCAATCTTGTCGAAGCGGATCACGGCCCCCGTGTAAGGGGCGTTGATCATCTGACCGCCCCCCACGTAGATCCCCACGTGGTGAATGGAGCGCGGGTCCTTCAAGTCATTGGCGAAGAACACGAGGTCACCCGGGAGCAGCTCGTTCCGCTTGGGGTGCGGGCCCGCGTTCCACTGGTCGTTGGCGACGCGCGGCAGGGTGATGCCCACCGATTCGTACGCCGCCTTGGTCAGGCCCGAGCAGTCGAACCTGCCGTTGTCCTCGGTGGTGCCGTCGCCACCCCACAGATACGGCGTGCCGAGCTTCTCCTGCGCGTAGTAGATCGCTCCGGCGGCCTGCTGCGAGGGCGCGACCCTGCCGACGGGCCGGGCGAAGCTCTTCTCCAGCGTGCGGATGGAACGGACGTACCCCTGCGTCTCCTGGTAGGGCGGGATCCCGCGGTGCCGGATCACCGCGTACGAACCGGCGTTGTACGACGCGAGCATGTTGTCCGCGAGGTCGCCGGGGACGTCCTTGACGTACTTCGAGAGCTCGCAGTCGTAGACGGCCGCCGACGGGATGGCGTCCTGCGGATCCCAGATGTCCTTCTTGCCGTCGCGGTTGGCGTCGATGGCGTGGGCGTCCCAGGTGCCCGGGATGAACTGGGCTATCCCGCGCGCGTCCGCCGGGCTCACGGCCTTGGGGTTCCAGCCGCTCTCCGAATAGATCTGCGCAGCCAGGATCGCCGGATTGAGCGCGGGGCAGAGGTTGCCCCACTTCTGCACGAGGGTCTGGTACTGATCCGGCACGGCGCCCTTGGCCAGCCCCACGGAGCCGCCTCCTCCGCCGCCTCCGAGCAGGTTCGACGCCGCGGTGTACACGCCGATCACGAGCAGCCCGATGAAACACAGGCACATCGCGATGCCCACACCCATGCCCACCCAGAGCTTCCGCACCCCGCAATCCTCCCCCAACGACCCGATGCGTATCCGCAATTTCTATCGATCCGTCAACGAGCGTCCAGATCCGGCCCGGTCACGGGGGAAGCGCTACCGTGAGGACGTGACGGGAGTGACACAGGAGTGACACGGGAGTGCCGAGGAGGGCCCATGGCGGAGCTCAACTGGATTCCGGTGACCGAGGGCGACGAGACCGAGTACCTGGAGATCGCCTTCGGTGACGACGGCGACGTCCACCTGCGGACGAACACCGAACCCGAGACCGTGGTGACCACCACCGCGGCCAAGTGGGACGCCTTCGTCCTGGGGGTCAGGGCCGGGGAGTTCGACCACTTCGTGGAGGACGCCGCCGGGGAGTGAGGCGGGCCGCCGGCGGGTGACGCCGGCGGCGGAGGAAGGCACGCTCAGTCGTCGTCCTCGTCGGCATCCCGGCTGCGGCTGTCGCGGCCGCCGGAGTCCTTGGCGTCCTTGCCGTCTTTGCTGTCCCCGGACTTCTTGCGGTCCTTCTTCGGCTTGCGGGAGCCGGACGGCGACGGCCGGGCCGACGGCGGAACCGCCTCGGCCGGGACGACCTTCGGCGCTTCGGCATTCCCGCCCGGCGCCCGCTCCGCCGACTCCGACGGCTGCGCCTCGGGCCGCTGGGAGCCCGTCCCGCCGCCCGAGCCGCCGAACACGGACGCGCCGATCAAAGCCGCCAGCAGGAACGCCACGACGCCCGCCACGGCACTGAGCAGCACCTTGGGGTTGCGTATGCCGCGCGAGCCCTGGGAG
>NZ_JBAMDC010000044.1:0-31648 GCF_036961605.1 Streptomyces sp. KLMMK | reverse complement strand
CCCGGCGGGGACGCCCCGGCTCCGTACGCGGTCCGCCGGGCTCAGCGGCCCCCGCGGTGAGCGGTAACGTGGCCCGGCGTGACCACACTGATCTGGATCGTCGCCGCCCTGGTCGTCATCGGCGTCTATCTGAGCTGGACCGCGGGCCGGCTGGACCGCCTGCACAGCCGCATCGACGCCGCGCGCGCCGCGCTGGACGCCCAGTTGCTGCGGCGGGCCTCGGTCGCCCAGGAGCTGGGCACGGCCGGAGTCCTCGACCCGGCAGCCTCGATCGTGCTCTACCAGGCCGCGCACGCCGCACGGCAGGCCGAGGAGGAGCAGCGCGAGGTCGCCGAGAGCGAGCTGAGCCAGGCCCTGCGGGCGGTCTTCGCGGAGGAGCCGCAGGTCGAGGTCGTCCG
Source organism: Streptomyces sp. KLMMK (assembly GCF_036961605.1). Lineage (NCBI taxonomy): Bacteria > Bacillati > Actinomycetota > Actinomycetes > Kitasatosporales > Streptomycetaceae > Streptomyces > Streptomyces sp. KLMMK. The sequence continues at coordinate 31,250 of NZ_JBAMDC010000044.1, read as the reverse complement.
GGAGGCTCCCGGCGGCGAGGAGTCCCTGACCGAGCTGTCCGAGGCGGTCCGGCGGGTGCCGATGGCCCGCCGCTTCCACAACGACGCGGTCCGCGCCGCCCGCGCCGTGCGCAAGCACCGTGTGGTGCGCTGGTTCCGGCTCGCGGGCCACGCGCCCTTCCCGATGGCCTTCGAGATGGACGACGAGCCGCCCGCCGTCCTGGAGGCGCGGACGAGCCACTGACCTCCGGGCAGGCCTCCCGGGCAGGGCCTCCGCAAGGCCACCGGACCGCTCCGGACACCCCGGACAAGCCACCGGCCTCGGATTGGCTCTTTTTCCGGGGAAAGCGGGATCGGTTGTATGAGGGGCGCAGCATCACCGCCCTTGATAGTGAGGTCACAACGTGTCCAGCACGGTCCCCAGCACGTCCACCACCCCTGAGACCGGTACGGCCCGCGTCAAGCGCGGCATGGCCGAGCAGCTCAAGGGCGGCGTGATCATGGACGTCGTCAACGCCGAGCAGGCGAAGATCGCCGAGGACGCGGGCGCGGTCGCGGTCATGGCCCTCGAGCGGGTGCCGGCCGACATCCGCAAGGACGGCGGCGTGGCCCGGATGTCCGACCCCAACATGATCGAGGAGATCATCGGGGCCGTCTCCATCCCCGTCATGGCCAAGTCCCGCATCGGCCACTTCGTCGAGGCCCAGGTCCTGCAGTCGCTCGGCGTCGACTACATCGACGAGTCCGAGGTCCTCACCCCGGCCGACGAGATCAACCACTCCGACAAGTGGGCCTTCACCACCCCCTTCGTCTGCGGTGCCACCAACCTGGGCGAGGCCCTGCGCCGCATCGCCGAGGGCGCGGCCATGATCCGCTCCAAGGGCGAGGCCGGTACCGGCAACGTCGTGGAGGCCGTGCGCCACCTGCGCCAGATCAAGAACGAGATCGCCAAGCTGCGCGGCTTCGACAACAACGAGCTGTTCGCCGCCGCCAAGGACCTGCGCGCCCCGTACGAGCTCGTCAAGGAGGTCGCCGAGCTCGGCAAGCTGCCGGTCGTCCTCTTCTCCGCGGGTGGCGTGGCCACCCCGGCCGACGCCGCGCTGATGCGCCAGCTCGGTGCCGAGGGCGTCTTCGTCGGCTCCGGCATCTTCAAGTCCGGCGACCCGGCCAAGCGCGCCGCCGCCATCGTGAAGGCCACCACCTTCTACGACGACCCGAAGGTCATCGCGGACGCCTCCCGCAACCTCGGCGAGGCCATGGTCGGCATCAACTGCGACACCCTGCCCGAGGCCGAGCGCTACGCCAACCGCGGCTGGTAACACACCGCTTCCCCGGCTGGGCGGTCCGCGCAACGCAGCGGGCCGCCCAGCCGTCGTCCAGACCCGAGACGGAGAAAACCCCGTGTCCACCCCCACCATCGGCGTCCTCGCCCTGCAGGGCGACGTCCGTGAGCACCTCGTCGCCCTCGCCGCCTCCGACGCGCTCGCCCGCCCGGTCCGCCGCCCCGAGGAGCTCGCCGAGGTCGACGGCCTGGTGATACCCGGTGGCGAGTCCACCACCATGTCCAAGCTCGCCGTCGTCTTCGGCATGCTGGAGCCGCTGCGCGAGCGCGTGCGGGCCGGGATGCCCGTCTACGGCACCTGCGCCGGCATGATCATGCTCGCCGAGAAGCTGCTGGACGGACGGGAGGACCAGGAGACGCTCGGCGGCATAGACATGATCGTCCGCCGCAACGCCTTCGGCCGGCAGAACGAGTCCTTCGAGGCGGCCGTCGAGATGGCGGGCATCGAGGGCGGCCCTGTCGAGGGCGTCTTCATCCGCGCCCCCTGGGTCGAGTCCGTCGGCGCCGCGGCCGAGATCGTCGCCACCCACGACGGCCACACTGTCGCGGTGCGCCAGGGCAATGTGCTGGCGACGTCCTTCCACCCGGAACTCACCGGCGACCACCGGGTCCACGCCTACTTCGTGGACATGGTGCGCGCAGCCCGGTAGCCCGGCCCCGGTAGGATCTCAGTCGTTCGTTCTCAGGATTTGGTTACGCGAAGGAGACAGGCGGATGTCCGGCCACTCTAAATGGGCTACGACGAAGCACAAGAAGGCCGTGATCGACGCCAAGCGCGGCAAGCTCTTCGCGAAGCTCATCAAGAACATCGAGGTCGCGGCCCGCATGGGCGGCGTCGACATCGAGGGCAACCCGACGCTCTACGACGCCATCCAGAAGGCGAAGAAGCAGTCGGTCCCGAACAAGAACATCGACTCCGCGGTCAAGCGCGGCGGCGGCCTCGAGGCCGGCGGCGCCGACTACGAGACGATCATGTACGAGGGCTACGGCCCGAACGGCGTCGCGGTCCTCATCGAGTGCCTCACCGACAACCGCAACCGTGCCGCCTCCGACGTGCGCGTCGCCATGACCCGCAACGGCGGCTCCATGGCCGACCCGGGCTCGGTGTCCTACCTGTTCAACCGCAAGGGCGTCGTGATCGTGCCCAAGGGTGAGCTCACCGAGGACGACGTGCTCGGCGCCGTCCTGGACGCCGGTGCCGAGGAGGTCAACGACCTCGGCGAGTCCTTCGAGGTCCTCAGCGAGGCCACCGACCTCGTCGCGGTCCGCACCGCCCTCCAGAAGGAAGGCATCGACTACGACTCGGCCGAGGCCAACTTCGTCCCCACCATGCAGGTGGAGCTCGACGAAGAGGCCGCGCGCAAGATCTTCAAGCTGATCGACGCGCTCGAGGACAGCGACGACGTCCAGAACGTCTTCGCCAACTTCGACGTCTCGGACGAGGTCATGGCGAAGGTCGACGCGTAAGGCCTCCGGCCGGCGTAAGGCTTCCGACTGCGGTCGGCCGACGGGCCGGCGGGACACTCGTCCCGCCGGCCCGTCGGCATGATCGGCCGTTGTCAGTGGCAGCCGATAGCCTGCCGGGGCAGGTGAGCCAAGGAGGGGCGATGCGGGTACTGGGCGTGGACCCGGGGCTGACGCGCTGCGGCGTCGGCGTGGTGGAGGGCACGGCGGGCCGCCCGCTGCGCATGGTCGGGGTGGGCGTCGTGCGCACCCCAGCCGAGGCCGACACCGCCGACCGCCTGGTCCTCATAGAGCGCGGCATCGAGCAGTGGCTCGACGAGCACCAGCCGGGATTCGTCGCCGTGGAGCGCGTCTTCAGCCAGCACAACGTCCGCACGGTCATGGGCACCGCCCAGGCCAGCGCCGTCGCCATGCTGTGCGCCGCCCGCCGCGGCCTGCCCGTCGCCCTGCACACCCCCAGCGAGGTCAAGGCCGCCGTCACCGGCTCCGGCCGGGCGGACAAGGCCCAGGTCGGCGCCATGGTCACCCGGCTCCTGCGGCTCGACGCACCGCCCAAGCCGGCCGACGCCGCCGACGCCCTGGCCCTGGCCATCTGCCACATCTGGCGCGCCCCGGCCGCCGGCCGCCTGCAGCAGCTCGCCGCCGCACAGCGCCGTACCACCGCACCCGTCCGCCTCCCGAAGGGCACCCGATGATCGCCTTCGTCTCCGGCCCCGTCGCCGCCCTCGCCCCCGACACCGCGGTCGTCGAGGTGGGCGGCATCGGCATGGCCGTCCAGTGCACGCCCAACACCCTTTCGGGCCTCCGCATCGGCCAGCAGGCCCGCCTCGCCACCTCCCTCGTCGTCCGTGAGGACTCCCTGACCCTCTACGGCTTCGCCGACGACGACGAGCGCCAGACCTTCGAGCTGCTGCAGACCGCCAGCGGCGTCGGGCCCCGCCTCGCCCAGGCCATGCTCGCCGTGCACAGCCCCGACGCGCTGCGGCGCGCCTTCGCCTCCGGTGACGAGAAGGCCCTGACCGCCGTGCCCGGCATCGGCAAGAAGGGCGCGCAGAAGCTGCTGCTGGAGCTGAAGGACCGGCTCGGCAAGCCGGTCGGCTCGGCCGCTCCGGTCGCCGCCCCAGCCGCCGCGGGCTGGCGCGATCAGCTGCAGGCCGCGCTCGTCGGTCTGGGCTATGCCGCCCGCGAGGCGGACGAAGCGGTGGAGGCGGTGGCGCCCCGGGCGGAGGCCGTTCTCGCCGACGGCGGTCAGCCGCAGGTCGGCCAGCTGCTGCGGGCCGCGCTGCAGACGCTGAACCGGGCGCGATGAGCAGGGCCCGGTGCGGCCCGGCCGGGCGGCTCGCGCCCACCCGGCCGCACCGGCGGAACCCCTGCCGGAAAACCGACAAGCACTCGACCGTGAGGTTCAACCCGTGAACTGGGACGACGAATCCGCATACGCGGAGCCCCCCGCAGGCGACCGCCTCGTCGCCACCGCCGCCGACGGCGAGGACCATGCCGTCGAGGCCGCGCTGCGCCCCAAGGACCTCGGCGAGTTCGTCGGCCAGGAGCGCGTGCGCGAGCAGCTCGACCTCGTCCTCAAGGCCGCCCGGGCCCGCGGCGCCACCGCCGACCACGTGCTGCTCTCCGGGGCCCCCGGCCTCGGCAAGACCACCCTCTCGATGATCATCGCGGCCGAGATGGGCGCCCCCATCCGCATCACCTCCGGCCCCGCCATCCAGCACGCCGGCGACCTCGCCGCGATCCTCTCCTCCCTCACCGAAGGAGAGGTCCTCTTCCTCGACGAGATCCACCGCATGTCGCGGCCCGCCGAGGAGATGCTCTACATGGCCATGGAGGACTTCCGCGTCGACGTGATCGTCGGCAAGGGGCCCGGCGCCACCGCCATCCCCCTGGAGCTGCCGCCCTTCACCCTCGTCGGCGCCACCACCCGGGCCGGCCTGCTCCCGCCCCCGCTGCGCGACCGCTTCGGCTTCACCGGGCACATGGAGTTCTACGCCCCCGCCGAGCTGCAGCGCGTGGTGCACCGCTCGGCCCGGCTGCTGGACGTGGAGATAGAGGACCAGGGCGCCGCCGAGATCGCCGGCCGCTCCCGCGGCACCCCCCGCATCGCCAACCGCCTGCTGCGCCGCGTCCGCGACTACGCCCAGGTCAAGGCCGACGGGGTGATCACCCGCGAGATCGCCGCCCAGGCCCTCGACGTCTACGAGGTCGACGCCCGCGGCCTCGACCGGCTGGACCGCGCCGTCCTGACCGCCCTCCTCAAGCTCTTCGGCGGCGGACCGGTGGGCCTGTCCACCCTGGCCGTGGCCGTCGGCGAGGAGCGCGAGACCGTCGAGGAGGTCGCCGAGCCGTTCCTCGTCCGCGAGGGGCTGCTGGCCCGCACGCCCAGGGGCCGCATCGCCACCCCGGCCGCGTGGGAGCACCTCGGCCTTGTCAACGAAGCCGGCGCGGCGGGCCGGGCGGGCACCCCTCCCCAGCAGGGCCTCTTCGGAGGGTGACGGCGCGGGGGCTGGTCGGGTCAGGAACCACGGTGCCATGCTGGGCGTTGTTCCATAGGCGCGGACTCGCTTAGACTCCGCCGATGCCGTCCCGTACCGGCGCGGCATACCACCCCCGTAGAAGGCCGCCCCCCGCGGTCGTGTTAAGGAAACCCCGTCCCGTGAATATCGTGACTCTCCTGCCGTTCATCGTGCTCATCGGGGCCATGTTCCTGATGACGCGATCGGCCAAGAACAAGCAGCGCCAGGCGGCGCAGATGCGCGACCAGATGCAGCCGGGCACCGGCGTGCGGACGATCGGCGGCATGTACGCCACCGTCAAGGAGGTCAGCGACGACACGGTCCTCCTCGAGGTGGCCCCGGGCGTCCACGCGATCTACGCGAAGAACGCCATCGGCGCCGTCCTGGAGGACGCCGAGTACAACCGCATCGTCCACGGGATCGAGCCGCACGAGTCCGAGACCCCTGTCGTCCCGGACGATGCCTCGTCGCTGACCGAGTCCGAGGCCCCGGCCGACAAGAAGATCGACCTGGGCAAGGGCGAGGCCGCCGAGGCCGAGAAGGCCGAGACGGCCGCCGAGCCGGAGTCCAAGGACGCCGAGAAGGCCGCCGAGGACACCAAGGACGCCAAGCGGGACGGCAAGCAGGACGGCGACGCCGACGCGAAGTAGCCCTTCGAGGAACCGCGGAGCACTGCTGGGGCAGTGCGCCGCGGTTCCCTGACGGTTTAGGCTCCGGCGGGGGGCAGGTCCCCACTACATTCGTGGCCGCCCGGCGAACGCACGGAACCGGGCGGTTGGACAGGGAGAAACGACAAGGTGGCAGCACCGAAGAAGGGCCGCAGGTCCCCGGGCGGCCAGGGCAGGCCGGGCAGGGTCCTGGCCCTGATCCTGATCGCCATGGTGGCGCTCACCGGGGGGATGTTCGCCTCAGGGCGCACCACGCCGCGGCTGGGCATCGACCTCGCGGGCGGCACCAGCTTCACGCTGGAGGCCAAGAACGAGCCCGGCAAGCCCAATGCGATCAACCCGACCAATATGAACACCGCGGTCGGCATCATCGAGCGGCGTGTCAACGGGCTGGGCGTCACCGAGGCCGAGGTCCAGACGCAGGGCGACAACCACATCATCGTGAACATCCCCAAGGGGACGAACGCGAAGCAGGCCCGCCAGCAGGTCGGAACCACCGCCAAGCTCGGCTTCCGCCCCGTGCTGTCCGTGGCCCCCGGTGCCAAGACCGAGCCCACTCCCGACGCCTCGTCCCCCGGTAAGGACAAGGACGCCAAGGACAAGGACGGCAAGGACAAGGACGGCAAGACCAAGCCGTCCGGCTCGCCTTCCGCCTCCGCCTCCTCCGCGGCCTCGGGCGCCCCCTCCGCGAGCGCGAGCCCGCGCCAGCAGGGCCGCCCCGTCACCGACGCCGTGAAGGCCGACGGCACCCCGTCCGCCTCGCCCGTCGCCAAGGACGACAAGGCGAAGGACGAGAAGAAGGACGACGCCAAGAAGGACGAGGGCAAGAAGGACGGCAAGTCCAAGGAGCCCACGCCCTCCCCGGCCGACGTCGCCGCGCTGCAGAAGAAGCTCGACGCCCTGGACTGCACGACCCCCGAGGGCCGCGCCAAGGCGAGCGAGGCCGCGGCGGGCGCCAAGACGACCGACGTCATCGTGGCCTGCAAGAAGGACGGCTCGGCCAAGGAGATCCTCGGCCCGGTGTCCGTCGAGGGCACCGGCGTCACCGGCGCCGACGCCGTCTTCGACAGCCAGCAGGGCCGCGGCTGGCTCGTCCAGCTGAAGTTCGACTCCAGCGGCTCCAAGAAGTTCGCGGACGTCACCGGCCAGCTCGCCGGCAAGCAGCCCCCGCAGAACCAGTTCGCGATCGTCCTGGACGGCGAGGTCGTCTCCGACCCGTCCGTCTCCACCTCGATCACGGGCGGCCAGGCGGAGATCTCCGGCGGCTTCACCCAGGCCAGCGCCCAGGACCTCGCCAACGTGCTGTCCTACGGCGCCCTGCCGCTGTCCTTCGACGTCGTCACCGAGCAGACGGTCACCGCCGCCCTCGGTGGTGAGCAGCTGCGCGCCGGTCTGCTCGCCGGCGCCATCGGCCTCGCCCTGGTGATCATCTACCTGGTCGCGTACTACCGCGGTCTCGCGCTCGTCGCCCTCGCCAGCCTCCTGGCCTCGGCGATCCTCACGTACACGATCATGGTGCTGCTCGGCCAGGCCATCGGCTTCGCGCTGAACCTGCCGGCCGTCTGCGGTGCGATCGTCGCGATCGGTATCACCGCCGACTCCTTCATCGTCTACTTCGAGCGCATCCGCGACGAGATCCGCGAGGGACGCACCCTGCGCCCGGCGGTCGAGCGCGGCTGGCCGCGCGCCCGGCGCACGATCCTGGTCTCCGACTTCGTGTCCTTCCTGGCCGCCGCGGTGCTCTTCATCGTCACCGTCGGCAAGGTGCAGGGCTTCGCGTTCACGCTCGGTCTGACCACGCTCCTCGACGTCGTCGTGGTCTTCTTCTTCACCAAGCCGCTGATGACGCTCCTCGCCCGGCGCAAGTTCTTCGCCAGTGGCCATCCGTGGTCCGGGCTCGACCCCAAGCGGCTCGGCGTCAAGCCGCCGCTGCGGGCCTCCCGCCGCCCCTCCGCCCCCGTCGACCCCAAGGAGGCGTGAGATGTCCAAGCTCGGAAATCTCGGCGCCCGGCTCTACCGCGGCGAGGTCGGCTACGACTTCGTGGGCAAGCGGAAGATCTGGTACGGCATCTCGATCCTCATCACCATCACGGCCATCGTCGGCCTGGCGGTGCGCGGCCTGAACATGGGCATCGAGTTCTCCGGCGGCGCGGTCTTCACCACGCCCAACACCTCGGTCTCGGCCGAAGCGGCCCGGGAGACCGCGGAGGAGACCTCCGGCCACACCGCGATCGTCCAGAAGCTCGGCAACGGCCCGCTGCGCGTCCAGGTCAGCGACCTCACCACCGAGCAGTCGCGCGCCACCCAGGAGGCCCTGGCCAAGCAGCTGGGCGTCTCCACGGACAAGGTCAACACCGACATCGTGGGCCCGAGCTGGGGTGACGAGATCGCCAAGAAGGCCTGGTACGGCCTGGGGATCTTCATGATCCTCGTGGTGATCTACCTGGCGATCGCCTTCGAGTGGCGCATGGCCATCGCCGCCCTGATCGCCCTGATCCACGACCTCACCATCACCGTCGGTGTGTACGCACTGGTCGGTTTCGAGGTCACCCCGGGCACCGTGATCGGTCTGCTCACCATCCTCGGTTACTCCCTCTACGACACCGTCGTCGTCTTCGACGGTCTGAAGGAGAGCTCGAAGGACATCACGAAGCAGACCCGCTTCACCTACAGCGAGATCGCCAACCGCAGCCTCAACGGCACCCTGGTGCGTTCGATCAACACCACGGTGGTCGCGCTGCTGCCGGTCGCCGGCCTGCTGTTCATCGGCGGCGGCTTCCTCGGCGCGGGCATGCTCAACGACATCTCGCTCGCCCTGTTCGTCGGCCTCGCGGCCGGTGCGTACTCGTCGATCTTCATCGCCACGCCGCTGGTCGCCGACCTCAAGGAGCGCGACCCGCAGATGCGGGCCCTGGCCAAGCGGGTGCGCGCCAAGCGTGCCGCCCAGGCCGCCAAGGGCGAGTCGGGCGAGGAGCCGCGCGACGAGGTCCCCGGCGACGAGGAGGAGGGCGAGGACGCCGCGACCGGTGTCGTCGGCCCCCGCCAGTCCGCCGCCCGCGCCCGCGGCACCCGCGGCGGCCGCCCCCAGGGGAAGCGCCGATGAGCGCCACGGGCGTCGGCACGGCCGACGAGAAGCTGCGTGACCTGCTGCTGACGCACATCCACGACGTGGCCGACTATCCGAAGCCGGGCGTGATGTTCAAGGACATCACCCCGCTGCTCGCCGATGCCACGGCGTTCGCCGCCCTGACCGACGAGCTCGCCGCGCTGTGCAAGCGCCACGGCGCCACCAAGGTCGTCGGCCTGGAGGCCCGCGGCTTCATCCTGGGCGCCCCGGCCGCCGTCCGCGCGGGGCTCGGCTTCGTGCCCGTGCGCAAGGCCGGCAAGCTCCCCGGAGCCACGCTGGCCCAGGCCTACGAGCTGGAGTACGGCACGGCGGAGATCGAGATGCACGCCGACGCCGTCGGCCCCGGCGACCGCGTCCTCGTCATCGACGACGTGCTGGCCACCGGCGGCACCGCCGAGGCCTCGCTCCGGCTGATCCGCCGGGCCGGCGCCGAGGTCGCCGGTGTCGTCGTGCTCATGGAGCTCGGCTTCCTGCCCGGCCGCGAGCGGCTGGCGGACGCCCTCGGCGACGCCCCGCTGGAGGCGCTGATCACGGTCTGACGCGTCTGACGCGCCTCTGACCTGCCACGCAGGGCAGGACGGGCACGCACTGCGCAACGCGGGGCGGGCCCCGGGGAAGACCCTGGGGCCCGCCCCGCGTTCTTCTGAGCACAGCCGGGTGCGCGGCGGCCCCGCCGCCCGGGTCGATACCATGGTTGTCCGGACCTGATCGGGGGGCCGGACCCCGCATGAGGAGTGCTCTTGCCAGACGAGGCCCAGCCGCTCACCGCCGCACAACAGGACAAGCCGTCTCCCGAGGCCGCGGCGGCCGCGGGCACGCCCAAGGGCCGCCCGCAGAGCGCGCCTGAGTCCACGCCCCGGCCGCCGGCCGGCCCCGGCGCGGGCAGCGGACCGAAGAGCCAGGTCCCGGCCGTCGCGGGTACCTCACCCGTTCGGCCCACGCCGCCGCCCAGCGCCCCGCGCCCCGGCTCCTCCAGCCGCGTCCGGGCCCGCCTCGCCCGCCTCGGCGTCCAGCGCTCCAGCCCGTACAACCCGGTCCTCGAACCGCTCCTGCGCATCGTGCGCGGAAACGACCCGAAGGCCGACACGACGACCCTGCGCCAGATCGAGCGCGCCTACCAGGTCGCCGAGCGCTGGCACCGCGGCCAGAAGCGCAAGAGCGGCGATCCGTACATCACCCACCCCCTCGCGGTGACCACGATCCTCGCCGAGCTCGGCATGGATCCGGCCACGCTGATGGCCGGGCTGCTGCACGACACCGTCGAGGACACCGAGTACGGCCTGGACGACCTGCGCCGCGACTTCGGTGACCAGGTCGCCCTACTGGTGGACGGCGTCACCAAGCTCGACCGCGTGCAGTTCGGCGAGGCCGCGCAGGCCGAGACCGTCCGCAAGATGGTCGTCGCCATGGCCAAGGACCCGCGCGTCCTGGTCATCAAGCTCGCCGACCGCCTGCACAACATGCGCACCATGCGCTACCTCAAGCGGGAGAAGCAGGAGAAGAAGGCCCGCGAGACCCTTGAGATCTACGCCCCGCTGGCGCACCGGCTGGGCATGAACACCATCAAGTGGGAGCTGGAGGACCTCGCCTTCGCGATCCTCTACCCCAAGATGTACGACGAGATCGTCCGTCTCGTCGCCGAGCGGGCCCCCAAGCGCGACGAGTACCTGGCCGTCGTCACCGACGAGGTCCAGGCCGACCTGCGCGCCGCCCGCATCAAGGCCACCGTCACCGGCCGGCCGAAGCACTACTACAGCGTCTACCAGAAGATGATCGTGCGGGGCCGCGACTTCGCCGAGATCTACGACCTGGTGGGCATCCGCGTCCTCGTCGACACCGTCCGCGACTGCTATGCGGCGCTCGGCACCGTCCACGCCCGGTGGAACCCGGTGCCCGGGCGGTTCAAGGACTACATCGCGATGCCCAAGTTCAACATGTACCAGTCGTTGCACACGACGGTCATAGGGCCCAGCGGCAAGCCCGTCGAGCTGCAGATCCGCACCTTCGACATGCACCGCCGCGCCGAGTACGGCATCGCCGCGCACTGGAAGTACAAGCAGGAGGCCGTCGCCGGAGCCTCCAAGGTGCGCACCGACGTGCCAAGGAACGCCGGCAAGAACCAGGACACCGTCAATGACATGGCCTGGCTGCGGCAGCTGCTGGACTGGCAGAAGGAGACCGAGGACCCGGGCGAGTTCCTGGAGTCCCTGCGCTTCGACCTCTCCCGCAACGAGGTCTTCGTCTTCACCCCCAAGGGCGATGTCATAGCGCTCCCGGCCGGGGCCACCCCGGTCGACTTCGCCTACGCCGTCCACACCGAGGTCGGCCACCGCACGATAGGGGCCCGGGTCAACGGGCGGCTCGTGCCGCTGGAGTCCACCCTCGACAACGGCGATCTGGTCGAGGTCTTCACCTCCAAGGCCCCCGGCGCCGCCCCCTCCCGCGACTGGCTGGGCTTCGTCAAGTCCCCCCGCGCGCGCAACAAGATCCGTGCCTGGTTCTCCAAGGAGCGCCGCGACGAGGCCATCGAGCAGGGCAAGGACGCCATCGCGCGCGCCATGCGCAAGCAGAACCTGCCGATCCAGCGGATCCTCACCGGCGACTCCCTGGTCACCCTCGCGCACGAGATGCGCTACCCCGACATCTCCTCCCTCTACGCCGCCATCGGCGAGGGCCACGTCGCGGCGCAGGGCGTCGTGCAGAAGCTGGTCCAGGCCCTCGGCGGCGAGGACGCCGCCACCGAGGACATCGAGGAGACCGCCCCGATCCGCGGCCGCTCCAAGCGGCGCTCCAGCGCGGACCCGGGCGTGATCGTCAAGGGCGTCGAGGACGTCTGGGTGAAGCTCGCCCGGTGCTGTACGCCGGTGCCCGGCGACCCCATCATCGGCTTCGTCACCCGCGGCAACGGCATCTCGGTGCACCGCGCCGACTGCGTCAACGTCGAGTCGCTCTCGCAGCAGCCCGAGCGGATCATCGACGTCGAGTGGGCGCCCACCCAGTCCTCGGTCTTCCTGGTCGCGATCCAGGTCGAGGCGCTGGACCGCTCCCGGCTGCTGTCGGACGTCACACGCGTCCTGTCCGACCAGCACGTCAACATCCTGTCCGCGGCCGTGCAGACGTCCCGGGACCGGGTGGCCACGTCCCGCTTCACCTTCGAGATGGGCGACCCCAAGCACCTCGGTCACGTCCTGAAGGCCGTACGGGGTGTCGAGGGCGTGTACGACGTCTACCGCGTGACCTCGGCGCGCCGGCCGTAAGCAAGCGCATATGAGTAAGGGGCTCCGGCAATAGCCGGAGCCCCTTACTCATATGGCTGTTCAGCCGCCGAACTCCTCCAGGCCCTTCAGAGCCTGGTCCAGCAGGGCCTTACGGCCCTCAAGCTCCCTGGCGAGCTTGTCGGCCTTGGCGTCGTTGCCCGCGGCACGCGCCTTGTCGACCTGCTCCTGCAGCTTGTCGACGGCCGCCTGCAGCTGGCCGGTGAGACCGGCCGCGCGGGCCCGCGCCTCGGGGTTCGTACGCCGCCACTCGGCCTCCTCGGCCTCCTGGATGGCGCGCTCCACCGCGTGCATCCGGCCCTCGATCTTCGGGCGGGCGTCCCGCGGGACGTGGCCGATGGCCTCCCAGCGCTCGTTGATCGAACGGAACGCGGCACGGGCCGCCTTCAGGTCGGTGACGGGCAGCAGCTTCTCGGCCTCGACCGCGAGCTCCTCCTTGTGCGTCAGGTTGACCTGCTGCTCGGCGTCGCGCTCGGCGAACACCTCGCTGCGGGCCTGGAAGAAGACGTCCTGCGCGCCGCGGAAACGGCTCCACAGGTCGTCCTCCGCCTCGCGCTGCGCACGGCCGACGGCCTTCCACTCCGCCATCAGGTCGCGGTAACGCGCGGCCGTCGGGCCCCAGTCGGTGGAGCCGGAGAGGGACTCGGCCTCGGCGACCAGCTTCTCCTTGGCCTTGCGGGCGTCCTCGCGCTGGGCGTCGAGGGAGGCGAAGTGCGCCTTGCGCCGCTTGGAGAACGCCGAGCGGGCGTGCGAGAAGCGGTGCCACAGCTCGTCGTCGGCCTTGCGGTCCAGGCGCGGAAGGCCCTTCCAGGTGTCGACCAGGGCGCGCAGCCGCTCGCCGGCCGACCGCCACTGCTCGCTCGCGGCCAGCTCCTCGGCCTCGGCGACCAGCGCCTCCTTGGCCGTACGGGCCTCGTCGGCCTGCTTGGCCTTGGCGGCCTTGCGCTCCTCGCGGCGCGCCTCGACCGTCTCGACGAGCTTGTCGAGACGGACGCGCAGCGCGGCGAGGTCACCGACGGCGTGGTGCTCGTCGACCTGCGTGCGCAGGTGGTCGATCGCGGTCGTCGCGTCCTTGGCCGACAGGTCGGTGGTCTTGACCCGCTTCTCGAGGAGGCCGATCTCGACGACCAGGCCCTCGTACTTGCGCTCGAAGTAAGCGAGGGCCTCCTCGGGAGACCCGGCCTGCCACGATCCGACGACCTGCTCTCCGTCGGCAGTACGCACGTACACGGTCCCCGTCTCGTCGACGCGGCCCCACGGGTCGCTGCTCACAGCGCCTCCTCCACATGATGCCGAGGCCGGCGTGCGGCCCTCGCGCATCGTCCACAGTTGTTCCGGGCAGGGCCGCGCCCTGGCCGGTCCGACGGCTTGATCATTTGGGTGCGGGTAGCCGCCGGATCAGGCACCCTACACAACGCCAACATAGGCGACCGGCGCCCTGGCTGTCCGTATCCCGCGCGACCGAAATTTCGCTCTGCGGGCAACGGCCGGGCACTGGAGGCCTGATCGGGGCGCCGGGGACGGGGTCAGGACTTGGCGACCGTCGCCTTGTCGACGACCACCGTCGCGTTCGGGGCGCCGTCGCCGGCGCCCGTCGACTCGCCCGCACCGGCGATCTTCTTGAGCGTCTTCATGCCCTCGGCGCCGATGGTGCCGAAGGGCGTGTACGTGGGGGGCAGCGGGCTGTCCTGGTAGACGAGGAAGAACTGGCTGCCGCCGGTGTGCGGCTGGCCGGTGTTGGCCATCGCCACCGTGCCGGCGGGGTAGACGTTCCCCTTGAGCCTGGAGTCCTTGAGGTTCTCGTCGGGCAGGGTGTAGCCCGGGCCGCCGTTGCCCAGGCCCTTGGGGTCGCCGCACTGCAGGACGTAGATGCCGCTGGTGGTCAGGCGGTGGCACTTGGTGTGGTCGAAGTAGCCCTCGGCGGCCAGGAAGTTGAAGGAGTTGACCGTGTGCGGGGCGTTCGCCGCGTCGAGCTTGATGTCGATCGTGCCGCAGGTCGTCTTCAAGTCCATCGCGTACGCCGCGGACTTGTCGATGCCCATCTCCGGCTCCGACTTCCACGTCTTCGTGGCGGGGGAGCCGGGGGCGGGCTTGGCGCACGGGTCGGGCCCCTTGGAAGGCGCCTTGGAAGTCTCGGGGGCCGCGGCGTCGGTCGTGTCCTTCTTGTCGTCACCGGAGAGCGCGCCCGTGGCGTACGCGCCCGCGCCCGCGGCCAGCACCACCGCGAGGGCGGCGGCGATCACCGCGTTCCGGCGCCGGCCCTTGCGCCGGGCCTCCTCACGACGCTGCTGCTGCCGCTCGAACTTCTCCCGGGCGAGCTGCCGCCGCCGCTGCTCGTTACTGACCACCGGGTCTACTCCTCATACCGACTTGTCCATGTCATGAGCCCTGTGTTGCTGGTGTGCCCGTACCGTATACGGGTTCGCGGCCGCGGGAGTGCCGCCGGTAGGCTCTTGTTCGCAGCCGGTGATCCCTCCGGGGCGCTCCGGCCGCACCGCTGATGAAATTCTGCTGGTCGATCATTAAGGACGAATGTGCTGATTGCCGGGTTCCCTGCCGGGGCCTGGGGGACCAATTGCTATCTGGTCGCCCCCGCCGCCGGCGAGGAGTGCGTGATCATCGACCCGGGCCACCAGGCGGCCCCCGGGGTCGAGGAGGCGCTCAGGAAGCATCGGCTCAAGCCCGTCGCCGTCGTCCTCACCCACGGCCACATCGACCATGTCGCCTCGGTCGTCCCCGTGTGCGGCGCCCACGACGTCCCGGCCTGGATCCACCCCGCCGACCGCTACATGATGAGCGACCCGGAGAAGGCCCTCGGCCGCTCCATCGGGCAGCAGCTCATGGGCGAGCTCACGGTCGGGGAGCCCGACGACGTCAAGGAGCTGACCGACGGCTCCCGCCTCGACCTCGCGGGGCTGGAGTTCACCGTCGCGCACGCGCCCGGCCATACCAAGGGGTCGGTGACCTTCCGGCTGCCCGAGAGCTCCGACGTCCCGTCGGTGTTCTTCTCGGGCGACCTGCTGTTCGCCGGCTCCATCGGACGCACCGACCTGCCGGGCGGTGATCACGCCGAGATGCTCCGGTCGCTGGCACGCGTGTGCCTGCCCCTGGACGACTCGACCGTGGTCCTCTCCGGCCACGGCCCCCAGACCAGCATCGGCCGCGAGCGCGCCACCAACCCGTACCTGCGGGAAGTGGCGGACACGCAGCGCGGCTCCGGAGGCGGCCCTACCGCCGCTCCGCGAAGAGGAATGTGACGATTTTCCCGTGAGTACGTTCAAGGCCCCCAAGGGCACCTACGATCTCAAGCCCCCCACCTCCGCCGTCTACCTCGCGGTCCGCGAGGCCATCGCCGCCCCGCTCAAGCGGGCCGGCTACGGCTACGTCGAGACCCCCGGCTTCGAGCAGGTCGAGCTGTTCTCCCGCGGCGTCGGCGAGTCGACCGACATCGTGACCAAGGAGATGTACACCCTCACCACGCGCGGCGGCGACCAGCTCGCCCTGCGCCCCGAGGGCACCGCCTCCGTGCTGCGCGCGGCACTGGAGGGCAACCTCCACAAGGACGGCAACCTGCCCGTCAAGCTCTGGTACTCCGGCTCGTACTACCGCTACGAGCGCCCGCAGAAGGGCCGCTACCGCCACTTCTCGCAGGTCGGCGCGGAGGCCATCGGTGCCGAGGACCCGGCGCTGGACGCCGAGCTGATCATCCTGGCCGTCGATGCGTACAAGTCGCTCGGCCTGCAGAACTTCCGCCTCCTGCTGAACTCGCTCGGCGACAAGGAGTGCCGCCCCGTCTACCGCGCCGCCCTGCAGGACTTCCTGCGCGGCCTGGAGCTGGACGAGGACACCCGCCGCCGCATCGAGATCAACCCGCTGCGCGTCCTGGACGACAAGCGCGAGGACGTCCAGAAGCAGCTCGTCGGCGCCCCGCTCTTCCGCGATCACCTGTGCGAGGCCTGCAAGGCCTACCACGACCAGGTGCGCGAGCTGCTGACCGCCGCGGGCGTCGGCTTCGAGGACGACCCCAAGCTCGTCCGCGGCCTCGACTACTACACCCGCACCACCTTCGAGTTCGTCCACGACGGCCTCGGCTCGCAGTCCGCGGTGGGCGGCGGCGGCCGTTACGACGGCCTGTCCGAGATGATCGGCGGCCCCGCGCTGCCGTCCGTCGGCTGGGCGCTCGGCGTGGACCGCACGGTCCTCGCCCTGGAGGCCGAGGGCATCGCGCTCGACCTGCCGTCGCCGACCGACGTCTACGCGGTCCCGCTGGGCGAGGAGGCCCGCAAGGTCCTCTTCGGCGTGGTCACCGAGCTGCGCCGCAACGGCGTCGCCACCGACTTCGCCTTCGGCGGCAAGGGCCTGAAGAACGCGATGAAGTCGGCCAATCGCTCCGGCGCCCGCTTCGCGGTCATCGCGGGCGAGCGCGACCTGGCCGAGGGCAACGTGCAGCTCAAGGACCTGGAGAGCGGCGAGCAGAAGGCCGTCGCCCTCACCGACGTCGTGGGTGAAGTCCTGGCCAAGCAGGGCTGATTGCATGTCCTCTGGTGCAGAATGGGCGCCAGGGACCGACTGATGGGATCAACGGCGCTATGACCACTTCGGCACTCGACCGCTCCGACACCGACGGCGAGGAGCGGGACGGCCCCGCGACGGGCGCCGCCGGCGGCAGCCGCGCGTTCGCGCTGCTGCTCGTCATCACGGGTGCGCTGGGGCTGCTCGCCGCCTGGGTCATCACGATCGACAAGAACAAGATCCTTGAGGCCAAGGCGGTCGGGAAGACCTTCACCCCCGGGTGCAGCCTCAACCCGATCGTCTCCTGCGGCAACATCATGGAGAGCGAGCAGGCCCACGCCTTCGGGTTCCCCAACCCGATGCTGGGGCTCGTCTGCTACGGCGCGATCATCGCGATCGGCCTGGCGGTGCTCTCGGGCGCCCGCCTGCCCCGCTGGTACTGGCTCGGCATGCAGGCCGGCACGCTCTTCGGCGTCGGCTTCTGCACCTGGCTGCAGTACCAGTCGCTGTACGTCATCGGGTCGCTGTGCCTGTGGTGCTGCCTGGCCTGGGTCGCCACGATCTTCATGTTCTGGTACGTGACCGTGCAGAACATCCGGCACGGCTTCATCCCGCTGCCCGACGGCCCGCGCCGCGCGGTCCTGGAGTTCCACTGGGTGGTCCCGGTGCTGTGGGTCGGCATCATCGGCATGCTGATCCTCACCCGGTGGTGGGACTTCTGGACGGGCGGCACCGCCTGACCACCCCCGCACCTGGCTTGATCAAGGCCGCCGGACCCCTGGTCCGGCGGCCTTGTCAGTGGCGTGGCATAGGGTTTCGAACGTGGAGCCAGACCTGTTCACCGCCGCCGCAGAGGACCGCCAGGAGAAAGACCCGGCGAGCAGTCCCCTGGCCGTGCGCATGCGCCCCCGCACGCTCGACGAGGTCGTGGGGCAGGGGCACCTGCTCAAGCCCGGCAGCCCGCTGCGGAGGCTGGTGGGGGAGGGCAGCGGCGGCCCGGCCGGCCCGTCGTCGGTGATCCTCTGGGGCCCGCCCGGCATCGGCAAGACGACCCTCGCGTACGTCGTCAGCCAGGCCACCAACAAGCGCTTCGTGGAGCTCTCCGCCATCACCGCCGGCGTCAAGGAGGTGCGGGCCGTCATCGACGGCGCGCGCCGCGCCTCCGGCGGCTACGGCAAGGAGACGGTGCTCTTCCTGGACGAGATCCACCGCTTCAGCAAGGCCCAGCAGGACTCCCTGCTGCCCGCCGTGGAGAACCGCTGGGTCACGCTCATCGCGGCCACCACGGAGAACCCCTACTTCTCGATCATCTCGCCGCTGCTGTCCCGCTCCCTCCTGCTGACCCTGCAGGCCCTCACCGACGACGACCTGCGGGGGCTGCTGCACCGCGCCCTCACCGACGAGCGGGGGCTCGGCGGCGCGGTGACCCTGCCGGGGGACGCCGAGGCGCATCTGCTGCGGATCGCCGGCGGCGACGCCCGCCGCGCCCTCACCGCCCTGGAGGCCGGCGCCGGCTCGGCCATCGCCAAGGGCGACCCCGAGATCACCCTGGAGACGCTGGAGGACTCGGTCGACCGGGCGGCGGTGAAGTACGACCGCGACGGCGACCAGCACTACGACGTCGCGAGCGCCCTGATCAAGTCGATCCGCGGCTCGGACGTCGACGCCACGCTGCACTATCTGGCCCGCATGATCGAAGCGGGCGAGGACCCGAGGTTCATCGCGCGCCGGCTGATGATCTCCGCGAGCGAGGACATCGGCCTGGCCGACCCGACGGCCCTGCAGACGGCGGTCGCCGGTGCGCAGGCGGTCGCGCTGATCGGCTTCCCCGAGGCGCGGATCACCCTGAGCCAGGTCGCCATCGCGCTGGCCCTGGCCCCGAAGTCCAACGCCGCGTACCTCGCCATCGACGCCGCCCTCGCGGACGTCCGGGCGGGCCTCGCCGGGCCGGTGCCGCCGCACCTGCGGGACGGGCACTACAAGGGCGCGGAGAAGCTGGGGCACGCGCAGGGGTACGTGTATCCGCACGATCTGCCCGGCGGCATCGCGGCGCAGCGATACGCACCGGACGCGGTGCAGGGCAAGCGGTACTACGAGCCGACGCGGTACGGGGCGGAGGCCCGCTACGCGGATGTGGTGGAACGGGTTCGCGTGCGCTTGCGCGGGGAGCAGGAGGGCTGACCTCGGTCCGGCACCGCCGGTCACCCCGGTGGGGGTCGCGCGCCGTCGCGGCGGGATGAGAGCTGCGGGCAGCTCCCGGTGTTTCTTCCGCCGCAACGGCGAGACGTCGCATGTACGTATCCGGCGGTGCCGGGACCCGCTCAGCCGGCCGCCCTCAATCCAAGGCGGCCTCGAACAACGTGTGCATCGCCCGGCGCAGGCCGACCACGTCGCGGACGGGCTCCGGGAACTCGAAGCGTGCGTCGAAGGACCGGTCCGCCGGCGCCCCGCCGCCCGCGCGGGTGAAGCGCACGCGGAGCCCGAAGCGGTCCAGCGCCAGCGGCACCGCCCGGTCGCCCGCGCGGCGCACGTCCTCGGCCCGCTCGCCGAGGAGCGTGTAGAGCGCGCGCACCTGGTCGCCGTGGCCGGAATGCAGGTGTTGCAGCAGCTCGGCCTCGTGGCAGACGAGCGGGTCGGGGTGGGCCCGGGCGAATTCCTCCGGTTCCACGTCCTCGGCGCCCCACAGGTCGTCCACGCTCGCCTCGCCGACCTCCAGGCGCACCATCATGCGGCCGGGCTCGGTCACGCCGGGGACACAGGTGACCCAGCCGGAGACCCAGGCGCGGCCGCGGATGCGGTTGGGCACGGAGACCGGGGCCACGTCGGTGAGCTCCAGGACGGCGGCCAGCTCGTCGTCCTGGGCGTGGGTCGCGGCCCGCACGGCCGGGCTGTCGGAGGGGAAGACCAGGAAGATCTCGCCGTCGGGGCCGACGCTGCGCGCCTCGGGCATCAGCTGGTCGGGGCGGGTGACGGCGGCCCCGGGGATCAGCAGTACCGCGGAGCATGTACTCTGTACGAGAGTTCGTGTGCGCTCGGCTGCTGACGGCATCCGCGCGATTTCAAGTCCGCTGGGACGCGGCTGACCACGATCTGATCGGACCTCCGTCACGTCGGCGCCATTGCGAGCGTCCGTCTTCTGCGTGCTGTCCGTGATGTGACTGGTGTTCCCCGGGCGAGACATGCGATCTCCTTGAGTAAGGTAAGCCTAACCTAACCTATTTCGGAGGTCTGGAGAACGTGCCTAACCAGTCGCGTCCCAAGGTCAAGAAGTCTCGTGCGCTCGGCATTGCGCTGACCCCGAAGGCCGTCAAGTACTTCGAGGCCCGCCCCTACCCGCCGGGTGAGCACGGCCGTGGCCGCAAGCAGAACAGCGACTACAAGGTCCGTCTGCTCGAGAAGCAGCGTCTGCGCGCCCAGTACGACATCAGCGAGCGCCAGATGGTCCGCGCCTACGACCGCGCCCGCAAGGCCGAGGGCAAGACCGGCGAGGCCCTGGTGGTCGAGCTCGAGCGCCGCCTCGACGCCCTCGTCCTGCGTTCGGGCATCGCCCGCACCATCTACCAGGCCCGCCAGATGGTCGTCCACGGCCACATCGAGGTCAACGGTGGCAAGGTCGACAAGCCGTCCTTCCGCGTCGCCCCGAACGACGTCGTGATGGTCCGCGAGCGCAGCCGCAGCAAGCCGCTGTTCGAGGTCGCCCGCGCCGGTGGCTTCGCCGCCGACGGTGAGACCCCGCGCTACCTGCAGGTCAACCTGGGCGCCCTGGCCTTCCGCCTGGACCGCCTGCCCAACCGCAAGGAAGTTCCGGTCATCTGCGACGAGCAGCTCGTCGTCGAGTACTACGCCCGCTGATCCAGCGGACGTAGCTCTTCCTTCACGCTCAGCCCGCTGTCTCCCCGGCCCCCGTGGCCTGCGAGGCGGCGGGCTGCCGCGTTTCCGGGACCGGGGTGTCCTCGCAGCGCCGACGGCGGCAAATGCGGTGCGGGCCCCGATGCCCGGCGCGATAAGGTCAGTACCTGCCCAGAAATACAGCCGGGCAGGTACAGAAAGCGACGAAGACCAGCTAGGGAGCGGGTGCATCGTGTCCGGTGGAGAGGTGGCCGGGATCCTCGTGGCCGTCTTCTGGGCCATTCTGGTGTCCTTCATCGCCTTGGTGCTGGTGCGGCTCGCCCAGACGCTCAAGGCGGCCACCAGACTGGTCGCGGACGTCACCGAGCAGGCCGTGCCGCTCCTCGCCGACGCCTCGGCGACGGTCCGTTCCGCGCACACCCAGCTCGCCCGCGTCGACTCGATCGCCGCGGACGTCCAGGAGGTCACGGCGAACGCCTCGGCGCTCTCCTCGACCGTCTCCTCCGCCTTCGGCGGCCCGCTGGTCAAGGTCGCCGCCTTCGGCTACGGCGTGCGGCGGGCGATGGGCCGCAAGGCCGCTCCCGAGCCGGAGCGCTCCGTCTTCGTCGGCAAGGCCGGCGGCCGCCCCCTGCCGTCCGCACGTGCCGGCCGCCGCACCCGTGGGAAGGGTTGACCCAGGAATGTTCCGCCGCACCTTCTGGTTCACGACCGGTGTAGCAGCCGGTGTCTGGGCCACCACCAAGGTCAACCGGAAGCTCGCCAAGCTCACCCCGGAGAGCCTGGCCCTGCAGGCCGCGGACCGCGCGGTCATCGCCGGGCGCAAGGTCAAGCTCTTCGCGCTGGACGTCCGCGACGGCATGGCGCACCGGGAAGCGGCGCTCAAGGACGCGCTCGGCCTCACGGCCGCGCCGCCCGCGCCCGAGCACCGCGCGCTCCCCGGCCAGCGTCACCTCGTGGCGATCGACCCGCAGCACACCTACCACTCGTACACCCGGAAAGAGGACCACTGATGGAGTCGGCTGAAATCCGCAGGCGCTGGCTGCGCTTCTTCGAGGAGCGTGGGCACACCGTCGTGCCGTCGGCGTCGCTCATCGCGGACGACCCGACCCTGCTCCTGGTCCCCGCGGGCATGGTGCCCTTCAAGCCGTACTTCCTCGGTGAGGTCAAGCCGCCCTTCACGCGCGCCACCAGCGTGCAGAAGTGCGTCCGCACGCCGGACATCGAAGAGGTCGGCAAGACCACCCGCCACGGCACGTTCTTCCAGATGTGCGGCAACTTCTCCTTCGGCGATTACTTCAAGGAAGGCGCCATCAAGCTCGCCTGGGAGCTGCTCACGACTCCCGTGGCGGACGGCGGCTTCGGCCTGGAGCCGGAGAAGCTCTGGATCACCGTCTACCTCGAGGACGACGAGGCCGAGCGCATCTGGCGCGACGTCGTCGGCGTGCCCGCCGAGCGGATCCAGCGCCTGGGCAAGAAGGACAACTACTGGTCCATGGGCGTGCCCGGCCCGTGCGGCCCGTGCTCCGAGATCAACTACGACCGGGGCCCGGAGTTCGGCGCCGAGGGCGGCCCGGCCGTCAACGACGAGCGCTACGTGGAGATCTGGAACCTGGTCTTCATGCAGTACGAGCGCGGTGCCGGCGACGGCAAGGAGGACTTCCCGATCCTCGGGGAGCTGCCGTCGAAGAACATCGACACCGGTCTCGGCCTCGAGCGCCTCGCCATGATCCTGCAGGGCGTGCAGAACATGTACGAGACCGACACCCTGCGCGTCGTCATGGACAAGGCCACCGAGCTGACGGGCGTCCGCTACGGCGCCGCCCGTGACACCGACGTCTCGCTGCGCGTGGTCGCCGACCACATGCGCACCTCCACCATGCTCATCGGCGACGGCGTCACCCCCGGCAACGAGGGCCGCGGCTACGTCCTGCGCCGCATCATGCGCCGCGCCATCCGCAACATGCGCCTGATGGGCGCCACCGGCCCCGTCGTGGCCGAGCTCCTCGACGTCGTCATCAAGACGATGGGCCAGCAGTACCCGGAGCTGGAGACGGACCGCAAGCGCATCGAGACCGTCGCCCTCGCCGAGGAGGCCGCCTTCCTCAAGACGCTGAAGGCCGGCACCAACATCCTCGACACCGCCGTGACGGAGACCAAGGCCTCCGGCGGCAAGGTCCTGGCCGGCGACAAGGCCTTCCTGCTCCACGACACCTGGGGCTTCCCGATCGACCTCACCCTGGAGATGGCCGCCGAGCAGGGCCTCTCCGTGGACGAGGACGGCTTCCGCCGCCTGATGAAGGAGCAGCGGGAGCGCGCCAAGGCCGACGCCAAGGCCAAGAAGACCGGTCACGCCGACCTGTCCGCGTACCGCGAGGTCGCCGACACCGCGGGCGAGACCGAGTTCACCGGCTACACCCGCAACGAGAACGAGTCCACGATCGTCGGTCTCCTCGTCGACGGCCTGCCCTCGCCGGCCGCCACCGAGGGCGACGACGTCGAGGTCATCCTGGACCGCACCCCCTTCTACGCGGAGGGCGGCGGCCAGCTGGCCGACACCGGCCGCATCAAGCTCGACACCGGTGCCGTGATCGAGATCCGCGACGTGCAGAAGCCCGTGCCGGGCGTGCACGTCCACAAGGGCGTCGTCCAGGTCGGCGAGGTCACCGTCGGTGCCTCCGCCTACGCCGCGATCGACATCACGCGCCGCCGGGCCATCGCCCGCGCCCACTCGGCCACCCACCTCACCCACCAGGCCCTGCGCGACGCACTCGGCCCGACGGCCGCCCAGGCCGGCTCGGAGAACTCGCCGGGCCGCTTCCGCTTCGACTTCGGCTCGCCGGCCGCCGTGCCCGGCACCGTGCTGACCGACGTCGAGCAGCGCATCAACGAGGTCCTCTCCCGGGAGCTCGACGTGCAGGCCGAGGTGATGAGCCTGGACGAGGCCAAGAAGGCCGGCGCCATCGCCGAGTTCGGCGAGAAGTACGGCGAGCGCGTGCGCGTCGTGACCATCGGCGACTTCTCCAAGGAGCTGTGCGGCGGCACCCACGTGGGCAACACCGCCCAGCTGGGTCTGGTGAAGCTGCTGGGCGAGTCGTCGATCGGCTCCGGCGTGCGCCGTGTCGAGGCCCTCGTCGGCGTCGACGCCTACAACTTCCTGGCCAAGGAGCACACGGTCGTCGCCCAGCTCCAGGAGCTCGTCAAGGGCCGCCCGGAGGAGCTGCCGGAGAAGATCTCCGGGATGCTCGCCAAGCTCAAGGACGCCGAGAAGGAGATCGAGCGCTTCCGCGCCGAGAAGGTCCTGCAGGCCGCCGCGGGCCTGGCCGAGGGCGCCAAGGACGTGCACGGCACCGCCCTGGTCACCGGCCGCGTCCCGGACGGCACCGGCGCCGACGACCTGCGCAAGCTCGTCCTCGACGTGCGCAGCCGCATCAACGGCGGCCGCCCGGCCGTGGTCGCGCTGTTCACCGTGGCCAACGGCCGCCCGCTGACGGTCATCGCCACCAACGAGGCCGCCCGCGAGCGCGGTCTCAAGGCCGGCGACCTGGTCCGTACGGCCGCCAAGACCCTCGGCGGCGGCGGTGGCGGCAAGCCCGACGTCGCCCAGGGCGGCGGTCAGAACCCCGAGGCCGTCGACGAGGCCATGGCCGCCGTCGAGCGCCTCGTGGCCGAGGCGGCCTGATCCCCGTGCGCCGAGGAAGACGCATCTCCGTCGACGTCGGGGACGCCCGGATCGGGGTCGCCTCGTGCGACCCCGACGGGATCCTCGCCACGCCGGTGGAGACGGTGCCGGGGCGTGACATCCCCAAGGCCCACAAGCGGCTCGTGGAGATCGTCGCGGAGTACGAGCCGATCGAGGTCGTCGTCGGCCTGCCCCGTTCCCTCAAAGGAGGGGAGGGGCCGGCCGCGGCCAAGGTGCGCACCTTCGCCAAGGAGATGGCGCGCCGTGTGGCGCCCGTGCCGGTGCGCCTCGTCGACGAGCGGATGACGACCGTGACGGCCACGCAGGGCCTGCGCGCTTCGGGCGTCAGCTCGAAGAAGGGCCGGTCCGTGGTCGATCAGGCGGCCGCGGTCGTCATCCTGCAGAACGCGCTGGAGACCGAGAAGGTCTCCGGCAGGCCGCCGGGCGAGACCGTCGAAGTGGTCATCTGATCGCAGTACGGTAACGTTCCGCGCTGAACATGGCAGCCGCCCGGCTGTCGTCTCCGACGACGGCCGGGCGACTGGGAACCGCGCTCCTCCGAGCGCCCACCTGCTGCCGCTGCGCGGCTCTAGGGGATCGATGACTGAGTACGGCCGGGGCTCCGGCTCCCAACCGTGGCATCCTGACGACCCGCTGTACGGGGACCAGGGCTACAGCGGACAGCAGCAGCATCCGCAGCAGTCGCAGCAGCCTCAGTACGGTCACGGCCAGCAGCAGTACGGCTGGGACCCCTCGCAGGGCGGCCAGCAGCAGTACGGGCAGCAGCAGGGCGGCGGCGCGTATGGCGGCGGTCAGGGCGACTACTACGGCGTGCCCGACGGCTATCAGCAGCAGCCTCAGCACCAGCAGCCCCAGCATCCGCAGCAGCCGCACGGTCAGCAGGGGCATCAGCAGGCCCAGCAGCCCCAGCAGCAAGCCCACCAGACACCGCAGCAGCCGCAGCACCAGGGCTACCAGCCGCAGCAGGAGTGGTCCGAGCCCGACGAGGAGAAGATCTCCCTCTTCGACGACCTGCCCCCCGCCACGGGCCGCCCCGGCGAGCGGGACGGCGAGGCCGCGCCCGAGGACGAGGTCGAGGACGACGAGCCCCGCGAGGAGCGCTCCCGCAGCCGCGACCGCCGTGGCAAGGGCAAGAAGCCCAAGAAGAACAAGCGCCGCAGCGGCACCGCCTGCCTCGTGGTCGCCGTCGTGCTGCTCGGCGTCGTGGGCGGTGGCGGCTACTTCGCCTACGACTACTGGCAGACCCACTTCGGCGCGGCCCCCGACTACGAGGGCCAGGGCAGCGGCGAGGTGCGGGTCGAGATCCCCAAGGACTCCAGCCTCACGGCCATGGGCCGGGCGCTGCACGAGGCGGGCGTCGTCAAGAGCATCGGCGCCTTCACCGAGGCCGCGGGCAAGAACCCCAAGGGCAAGTCCATCCAGGCCGGCACCTACACCCTGCGCAAGGAGATGTCGGGCGCCGCGGCCGTCGAGATGATGACCAACGCCGCCAACTTCCTGACCATCGCCGAGGGCCGGCGGGCCGTCCAGGTCTACGCGTCCATCGACCAGAAGCTCGGCCTCGCCGCGGGCACCACCGAGGGCGTCGCGAAGAGCCAGGCCAAGAGCCTCGGGCTGCCCGCGTGGGCGAACAGCGACCCGAAGATCAAGGACCCGCTGGAGGGCTTCCTCTTCCCCTCGCAGTACAGCGCGGGCAAGGGCACCAAGCCGGAGACCATCCTCAAGCAGATGGTCGCCCGGGCCAACGAGAACTACGCCAAGCAGGACCTGGAGGGCAAGGCCCGCGAGCTGGGCCTGAAGTCCCCGCTCCAGCTGATCACCGTGGCCAGCCTCGTCAACGCCGAGGGCATGACGCACGACGACTTCCGCAAGATGGCGCGGGTCATCTACAACCGCCTCAAGCCCACCAACACCGAGACGAACGGCAAGCTGGAGTTCGACTCGACGTACAACTACGTCAAGAACCAGAGCAAGCTGGACCTCAGTCCCAAGCAGCTCCGGGCCCTCGACAACCCGTACAACACCTACTTCTACAAGGGCCTGCCCCCCGGCCCCATCGGCAACCCCGGCGAACAGGCCCTCAAGGCGGCCATGGACCCGGAGCAGGGGGACTGGTACTACTTCGTCTCCATCAACGAGAAGACGACGTTCACCAAGAACCTGCAGGAGCACCAGAAGCTCGTGGACGAGTTCAACAAGAGCCGGAAGTCGTAGATGAGCCACACCCCGGAGCACCGCCGCGCGGCCGTACTCGGCTCGCCGATCGCCCACTCGCTCTCCCCGGTCCTGCACCGCGCCGCGTACGCGGAGCTGGGCCTGGGGGAGTGGACCTACGACCGCTTCGAGGTGGACGAGGCCGCGCTGCCCGGGTTCCTCGGCGGGCTGGACGGCAGCTGGGCGGGGCTGTCCCTGACCATGCCGCTCAAGCGGGCGGTGATCCCGCTGCTCGACGAGGTCAGCGACACGGCCGCCTCCGTCGAGGCCGTCAACACCGTCGTGTTCACCGAGGACGGCCGCCGTCTCGGTGACAACACCGACATCCCCGGCATCGCCGCGGCCCTGCGCGAGCGCGGCGTGACCGAGGCCGGCTCCGCCGCCGTGCTGGGCGCCGGTGCCACCGCGTCGTCGGCCCTCGCCGCCCTCGCCGGGATCTGCACCGGCGAGGTCACCGTCTACGTCCGCAGCGAGGCCCGCGCCGCCGAGATGCGCGAGTGGGGCGAGCGGCTCGGCGTGGCCGTCCGTACCGCGGACTGGTCGCGGGCCGCGGAGGCCCTCACCGCCCCGCTGGTCATCGCCACGACGCCGGCCGGTGCCGCCGACGCGCTCGCCGGTGCTGTCCCGGAGCGTCCCGGGGCCCTCTTCGACGTGCTCTACGAGCCCTGGCCCACCCCGCTGGCAGCGGCCTGGTCCGCGCGCGGCGGCGCGGTCCTCGGCGGCCTGGACCTGCTGGTTCACCAGGCCGTTCTCCAGGTCGAGCGGATGACCGGCTGCCCGCGGGCCCCGCTGGCCGCCATGCGTGCCGCGGGCGAGGCCGCCCTGGCCGCCCGCGGCTGACGCAATCCGGCCATCTCCTGTCCAGGACCTGACTCAGTCCTTTCCACAACGCGGACCGGAGGGCGGTCCGGGCCCCGCGGCATGGGAGGATCAGGAGTGGCGGGCCGGGGCCGCGCACCCGGACGCCGCTAGATCCGAGGCGCGCGAGCAAGAGGAGTCCCGTTGAGCAGGTTGCGCTGGCTGACTGCCGGTGAGTCGCATGGTCCGGCACTCGTGGCGACGCTGGAGGGCCTGCCCGCCGGTGTCCCCATCACCACGGACATGGTGGCGGACCACCTGGCCCGCCGGCGGCTCGGCTACGGCCGCGGCGCGCGCATGAAGTTCGAGCGGGACGAGGTCACCTTCCTCGGCGGCGTGCGCCACGGTCTGACGATGGGCTCCCCGGTCGCGGTCATGGTGGGCAACACCGAGTGGCCGAAGTGGGAGAAGGTCATGGCGGCCGATCCGGTGGACCCGGAGGAGCTGGCGTCGATGGCCCGCAACGCCCCGCTGACCCGCCCCCGCCCCGGCCACGCCGACCTGGCGGGCATGCAGAAGTACGGGATCGACGAGGCGCGCCCGATCCTGGAGCGCGCCTCCGCGCGCGAGACGGCCGCCCGCGTCGCGCTCGGCGCCGTCGCCCGCTCCTACCTGAAGGAGACGACGGGCATCGAGATCGTCTCCCACGTCATCGAGCTGGCGGCGGCCAAGGCCCCGCTCGGTGTCTACCCCACGCCCTCGGATGTCGAGAAGCTCGACGCCGACCCGGTCCGCTGCCTGGACGAGGCGGCGAGCAAGGCGATGGTCGCCGAGATCGACCAGGCCCACAAGGACGGCGACACGCTCGGCGGCGTCGTCGAGGTCCTGGCCTACGGCGTGCCCGTCGGCCTGGGCTCGCACGTGCACTGGGACCGCCGTCTGGACGCCCGCCTGGCCGCCGCCCTGATGGGCATTCAGGCGATCAAGGGCGTCGAGGTCGGCGACGGCTTCGAGCTGGCCCGGGTGCCGGGCTCGCAGGCCCACGACGAGATCGTCTCCACCGAGGACGGCATCCGCCGCACCTCCGGCCGCTCCGGCGGCACCGAGGGCGGTCTGACCACCGGCGAGCTGCTGCGCGTCCGCGCGGCGATGAAGCCGATCGCCACCGTGCCGCGCGCCCTGCGCACGGTCGACGTGACCACCGGCGAGGCCGCCCAGGCCCACCACCAGCGCTCCGACGTCTGCGCGGTCCCGGCCGCCGGCATCGTCGCCGAGGCGATGGTCGCCCTCGTCCTGGCCGACGCCGTGGCGGAGAAGTTCGGCGGCGACAACGTCGCGGAGACCCGCCGCAACGTCCAGGGCTACCTCGAGAACCTGGCCATCAAGTGACCACGCCCGTCGTCGTGCTGGTGGGCCCGCCGGGAGCCGGCAAGTCCACCATCGGTGCCCTGCTCGCGCAGCGGCTGGGCACCGGCTACCGCGACACCGACGCCGACATCGAGAAGACGGCGGGCAAGCCCATTCCGGAGATCTTCATCGACGAGGGCGAGCCGCACTTCCGCGAGCTGGAGCGGCAGGCCGTGCGCGCTGCCGTCGCCGGGCACGCGGGCGTGCTCTCCCTCGGCGGCGGCGCGATCATGGACGACGGCACCCGTGCCCTCCTTGCGGGGCTGCCGGTGGTCTTCCTCGACGTCGAGCTGGCCGACGCCGTACGGCGCGTCGGCCTCGACGCCCCGCGCCCGCTGCTCGCGGTCAACCCGCGGCAGCGCTGGCGCGAGCTGATGGAGGCCCGCCGCCCCCTCTACACGGAGGTCGCCCGGGCCACCGTCGCCACCGGCGGCCGCACGCCGGACGAGGTCGCCGACGCGGTGCTGGCCGCCCTGGACCTGGCGCCGGCTCCGCGGGACCGCACACAGGACACCACGCAGTGAGGAACGCATGACCGACGCCCCCACCCGCATCCAGGTCGCCGGCAGCGCGGGCACCGACCCGTACGAGGTCCTGGTCGGGCGACAGCTGCTGGGCGAGCTGCCCGGCCTCATCGGCACCAAGGCCAAGCGGGTCGCCGTGCTCCACCCCGAGGCCCTCGCCGAGACCGGCGAGGCCATCCGTCAGGACCTGGCCGCGCAGGGCTACGAGGCCATCGCGATCCAGCTGCCCAACGCGGAGGAGTCCAAGACCGTCGAGGTCGCGGCCTACTGCTGGAAGGCACTGGGCCAGACCAACTTCACCCGCACCGACGTCATCGTCGGCGTGGGCGGCGGCGCCACCACGGACCTCGCCGGATTCGTCGCCGCCACCTGGCTGCGCGGCGTGCGCTGGATCGCCGTGCCCACCACGGTGCTGGCCATGGTCGACGCCGCCGTCGGCGGCAAGACCGGCATCAACACCGCCGAGGGCAAGAACCTCGTCGGCGCCTTCCACCCGCCGGCCGGCGTCCTGTGCGACCTGGCCGCGCTGGAGTCGCTGCCGGTCAACGACTACGTCAGCGGCCTCGCCGAGATCATCAAGGCCGGCTTCATCGCCGACCCGGCCATCCTCGACCTGATCGAGGCGGACCCCGAGGCCGCCCGCACCCCCTCCGGGCCGCACACCGCCGAGCTCATCGAGCGCTCGATCCGGGTCAAGGCGGAGGTCGTCTCCGGCGACCTCAAGGAGTCCGGCCGGCGCGAGATCCTCAACTACGGCCACACCCTCGCCCACGCCATCGAGAAGAACGAGCGCTACAACTGGCGCCACGGCGCGGCGGTCGCCGTGGGCATGGTCTTCGCCGCCGAGCTCGGCCGCATCGCCGGCCGCCTCGACGACGCGACGGCCGACCGCCACAAGGCGATCCTCACCTCCGTGGGCCTGCCGGTCACCTACCGCGGCGACCAGTGGCCCAAGCTGGTGGAGACCATGAAGGTCGACAAGAAGTCCCGCGGCGACCTGCTGCGCTTCATCGTCCTCGACGGCCTCGCCAAGCCCACGGTCCTGGAGGGCCCCGACCCGGCGATGCTGCTGGCCGCACACGCGGAGATCGCCGCATGAGCGCGGCAGGAGAGGGCCGGGCGCGCCGGGTCCTCGTGCTGAACGGCCCCAACCTCGGCCGCCTCGGCTCCCGCGAGCCCGACGTCTACGGCTCGACCTCCTACAAGGGCCTGGTCGAGGAGTGCACCCGGCTCGGCGGCGAGCTCGGCTTCGCCGTCGAGGTGCGCGAGACCAACGACGAGGGCGAGCTGGTCCGCTGGCTGCACGAGGCCGCCGACGGGTCGGTCCCCGTCGTCATCAACCCCGGTGCGTTCACGCACTACTCGTACGCCATGCGCGACGCGGCCGCCCAGCGCACCGCGCCGCTCATCGAGGTGCACATCTCCAACCCGTACGCCCGCGAGGAGTTCCGCCACACCTCGGTGATCGCGGCCGTCGCCAGCGGCACCGTCGCGGGCTTCGGCATCGGCTCCTACCGGCTCGCGCTGCGGGCCCTGGCCGAGGAACTCCCGGGCGCGGGCGCCTGACGCCCCGGCCGGCTCCCGGCTCAGTTCCCGGTTGATTCCGCCCACTTCGGGCACTTCCCGCCTTCCCCGGCCGTTCACCCCACGGCGGCCGGGGCAAGGGGGGCGGGCCCGGTACTCTCCGGTACTCTCCCCTCCTGGCCGGCCCCGCGGCCCTTCACCACGCGCCAGTCGCCCGTACGAGACGGAGTGCCACCGGATGCAGCACGCAGTGGGAGCGCCGCTGCCACCGCCCCCTGGGCAGGGGCCGGGCAGCCGGCTCGGCGGTCACCCGCCGATGGGGTCCCACCCCGTACCGCCCGTCCC
>NZ_JBAMDC010000439.1:0-5046 GCF_036961605.1 Streptomyces sp. KLMMK | reverse complement strand
CTCGCGCAGGCGCACGGCCGGGTCCGCGGTGTCGAGCGGCATGTACGCGCCGCCCGCCTTGAGGACGGCGAGCAGGGCCACGACGAGCTCGGTGGAGCGCGGCAGGGCGACGGCGGCGAGGGTGCCCGGGGCGACGCCCAGCGTGCGCAGGTGGCGGGCGAGCCGGTTGGCCCGGGCGTTGAGCGCGGCGTAGGTGAGGGACCGGTCGCCGTCGACCAGCGCGGTGGCGTGCGGGGTGCGGGCGGCGCGGGCCTCCACGGGGCCGATGAGGGTCGTGGGCGGCACCTGGGTCGCGGTGTCGTTGAACTCCGTGAGGACTTGCTCGCGCTCGGCGTCGGTGGCCAGCGGGAGGCCGCCGAGGGGCAGGTGCGGGTCGCGTTCGGCGAGGCGGGTCAGCAGGTCCAGGAAGCGGGCCTGGTGCGCGGCGAGTTCGTCCTGGCCGTAGCGGGCGGGGTTGGCGTCGTAGTCGATGCGCAGGCCGCTGCCGTCGGCGCGGTCGTAGATGCCCACGGTGAGGTCGTCGACGGGGCCGGGGGCGAGGTTGTGCGCGTCGGAGCGGGCGCCGGCGAAGGTGAGCCCGTAGTCGAACGGCATGACGTTGACGAGCGGGCCGGTGAGTGGCCGGCCCTCGCCGAGGAGGCCGAGGTCGCGGCGGATGTCCTCGTAGCGGTAGCGCTGGTGGCGGCGGGCGGCCCGGATGCCGAGGACGGCCTGGTGGACGAGTTCGGCGAAGGTCGTGCCGGGGGTGACGGTCATGCGCAGCGGCAGCACGTTCATGACCATGCCGGGGACGCGCAGGGCGACGGAGCCCATGCGGCCCATCATCGGCAGGCCGAGGACGACGTCCTCGCTGCGGGTGGCGCGGGCGACGTAGAGGGCCTGGGCGGCGAAGAGGACGTCGGTCCAGGTGGCCCGCACGGAGGCGGCCAGCCGGCGCAGCCTGGCGGTCGCCTCGGGGGCGAGGTGCGCGGTGGCGCGCAGGTGGCTGCGGGAGGGCAGGGCGGGGCGCGCCGCGGGGCCCGCGGAGGCGAGGGACGGCGCCTCGGGGCGGTCGGCGAAGACTGTCAGCCAGTGGGCGCGGTCGCGGGTGCGCGTGGCGGACTCGCGGTAGGCGGCGTCCTCGGCGACGAGGTCGGCGAGCCGGCCGAAGGGGCTCGGGGCGGGGTCCTCGCCGGTGGCCAGGGCCGTGTAGAGCTCGGCGACGCGGCGGGCGACGAGGGAGTAGCCGTAGCCGTCGAGGACGGCGTGGTGGACGCGCTGGTACCACAGCCAGCGCTCGTCGCCGACGCGGAAGAGGGCGTGGGAGAAGAGGGGGCCGCGGGCCAGGTCGAAGGGCTCGGCGAGGTCGGCGCGCATCCGGGCGAGGGCGCTCGCGTCCGGGTCGCGCTCGTCGCGCAGGTCGGCGGTGTCCAGCGGGAAGCCGTGGCCGGGGGCCTCGACGGCGATGGGCAGCTGGCGCGGGCCGCCGGGGGCGTCGGCGATGCGTACGCGCAGGGCGTCGGCCTCGCCGACGGTGCGGTGCAGGGCCTCGGCGAAGCGCGCGGGGTCGATGTCGCCGTGGATCTCCAGGTATTCGGCGGTGCCGAGGGCGGGGCTGCCCGGGTCGAGGGCCTGGGCGAACCACATGCCCGACTGGGCGGCGGTCAGGGGGAGCCCCTCCGGCGCGGGGGACCGTCCCGCGCCGGAGGTGCCGGTCAGGGGGTGCGCCCCCGCCCGGTCGAGGGTGCGGGCGTTCACGTCCCCGCCCCCAGCAGCGGTGCCCACTGCTCTATGGCCGGCTGCTCGGCGAGGGCCACGAAGGTGACCTCGGTGCCGTGGTCGCGGCGCCAGCGCTCGACGAGGGTCATGATGCGCACGGAGTCGAGCCCGTAGTCGACGAGGTTCTCGTCGTCGGGGATGTCGGCGGGGTCCTCGCCGAGCACGTCGGCGACGTCGGCCCGGATCTGTTCGAGGGTGAGTGCCATGGGTGTTACGCCCCTTCGAAGAGCCGGTCGGTGGTGGTCACTACGGCGCACTTGGCGGCCGCCCAGCGCAGCGCCATGGCGTGGTCCTCGGCCGAGAAGTCGGCGACCGCGTCGGCCACGAGGAAGGGCTGGATGTCGCGCATCCAGGCGTCGCAGGCGCTCATCATGACGCCGATGTGCGCGTACACGCCGACGATGATCAGCTGGTCGCGGCCCTGGGCGGCCATCCGCTCCGCGAGGTCGGTCCGCACGAAGGCGCTGTACTTCCACTTGGTGAGGACCGTGTCGGCGGCCGTCGGCGCGACGGCGTCGGCGATGGCCTTGGCGCGCTCGTCGTCCGGCAGGCCCGGGCCCCAGAAGTCCTGCTGCAGGCCGCGCTCGGCGGCGCTCTGGCCGCCGGGCTGGGCGGAGTAGACGACGGGGACGCCGAGGCGGTCGCAGTCCTTCTTCACCGCGGCGACGTTGGCGAGCAGCTCGGTGACGGGCGACGCCCCGGCCTCGAACGCGTCGAGGAAGTAGTTCTGCAGGTCGTGCACGAGCAGCACCGCGCGGCTCGGGTCGGCGGTCCAGCCGACCTTGTTCGCGGGGAGGTCGGCCTCCCGCGGCATGGGATACGGGGCGATGGCAGGCAGTGCCATGGTGGTCGGTGAGCCTTTCTCGGTTCTCAGTGCTGTGCTGCTGCTGCGGCGGCGACCTGTGCGGCGATGGCCGCGCGGAGGTCCTTCTTCGACACCTTGCCGATGCCCGTCTGCGGGAACTCCGTCACGAACTCCACCCGGTCGGGGACCTTGAAGGCGGCGAGGCCGCGCTCGCGGACGAACTTCTTCACGGCGATCGACTTGACGGGTTCGGCCCCTTCGCGCAGGACGACGTAGGCGCAGGTGCGCTCGCCCAGGTAGGCGTCGGGCATGGAGACGACGGCGACGTCGTGTACGGCCGGGTGGGCGAGGATGTGGTTCTCGATCTCCTCGGCGGCCACCTTCTCGCCGCCGCGGTTGATCTGGTCCTTGGCCCGTCCCTCGACGACGAGGTGGCCCGTCTCGGTCATCCGGACGACGTCGCCGGTGCGGTAGAAGCCGTCGGCGGTGAAGGCCGTCGCGTTGTGCTCGGGGGCCCGCCAGTAGCCGCGGATCGTGTACGGGCCGCGGGTCAGCAGGTGGCCGGTCTCCCCCGCGGGCAGCTCGTTGTCCTCGTCGTCGACGATGCGGATCTCGTCGTCGGGCGAGATGGGGCGGCCCTGGGTGGTGACGATCGTGGCCTCGGGGTCGTCCAGCCGGGTGTAGTTCACCAGGCCCTCCGCCATGCCGAAGACCTGCTGGAGGGTGCAGCCGAGGGCCGGGCGCACCCGGCGGGCCGCCTCCTCGCTGAACTTCGCGCCGCCCACCAGCAGGACCTGAAGGCTGCTCAGGTCGTGCGGGGTCTCCGCCGCGGCCTCGGTCCACACGAGGGCGAGCGGGGGCACCAGGCCGGTGATCGTGACGCCCTCGGCGGCGATCAGCGGGAAGGCCACGTCGGGGCTGGGGCGGGGGGCGAGGACGACGCGGGCGCCGGCGTAGAGCGCGCCGAGGGTGCCCGGGGAGCTCAGGGGGAAGTTGTGGGCCGCGGGCAGCGCGCAGAGGTAGACGCTGTTCTCGTCCACGCCGCAGATCTCGTTGGAGCCCCACAGCGAGTAGATGTAGTCGTCGTGGGTGCGCGGGATGAGCTTGGGCACGCCCGTGGAACCGCCGGAGAGCTGGAGGAAGGCCAGCTCGTGCGGGGCCGGGGCGTCCTCGGCGGCCACCGGCTCGGTGGGGACGCCGGCCAGCGCGGTGTGCTCGCCCGGCTCGCCGGCGACGAAGACGTGCTTGAGGCCGGGGACCTCGGCGCGGACCTTCGTGGCCAGCTCGCGGTAGTCGTAGCCCTCGCTGACGTCGGCGATGACGTAGGCGGCGGCCTCGGTGAAGGCGCAGAAGTGGCGGATCTCGGTCTCGCGGTGGGCGGGCAGCGCGAAGACGGGCAGGGCGCCGATGCGGAAGAGCGCGAAGACGACCTCGAAGAACTCGGCGACGTTCGGCAGCTGGACGACGACGCGGTCGCCCTTGCCGATGCCGTGGGCGAGGAAGCCGGCGGCCAGCCGGTCGGCGCGCAGGTCGAGCTCGCCGTACGTCCAGCGGCGGCCCTCGCCGGAGGGGTCCACGATCGCGATCCGGTCCGGGTGGGCCTGCGCGCGGTCGCGCAGCATCTGCCCGAACGTTTCTCCACGCCAGTAGCCCGCCGCGCGGTAGCGCTCGGCGAACTCGGCCGGATAGCCCGGAGCGTCGGTCGTCTCGGTCACTGGTCAACCCCCACAGCCTGCAGGAACGTCTGGAACTTGGCGCCGGTCTCGGCCGTCTCGGCCTCCGGCGAGGACTGCGCGACGACGCCCGCGCCCGCGTACAGCCGCAGAGTGCGCTCCTCGGCCTCCGCGCAGCGGATGGTGACGACCCATTCGCCGTCGCCGTTCGCGTCGCCCCAGCCGACCATGCCCGTGAAGAAGCCGCGGTCGAAGGGCTCCAGCTCGCCGATGACGTCGCGCGCGGTGGTGGTGGGGGTGCCGCAGACGGCGGGCGTGGGGTGCAGCGCGGAGGCCAGCTCCAGCGCGGACACCGCGGGGTCGGCCGGCTCGCCGGTGACCGTCGTCGACAGGTGCCACATCGCGGCGGTGCGCACCAGCGTGGGCCGCTCGGGCACGTGCAGGGTGCGGCAGTACGGGGCGAGGGCCTCGCGGACGGCGTCGACGACGACGGCGTGCTCGTGCAGGTCCTTCTCCGACTGCAGGAGGGCGGCCGCGCGGCGGACGTCCTCGGCGAGGTCGGCGCTGCGCGGCGTGGAGCCGGCCAGCGGGTTGGCGACGAGGGTGCCGCCGCGCCGGGAGACCAGCAGCTCGGGGCTTGCGCCGAGCAGGGTGCGGCCGGGGCCGGTGGGCAGGGCGAAGGTGTAGCCGGCCGGGTCGCGGCGGGCCAGGCGCTGCAGCAGGGCCGGCAGGTCGAGGTCGCGGTCGGAGGAGAGCTCCAGGGTGCGGGCGAGGACGACCTTGGCGAAGTCGCCGCGCCGCATGCGGCCG
>NZ_JBAMDC010000438.1:0-5048 GCF_036961605.1 Streptomyces sp. KLMMK | reverse complement strand
CATCGAGGAAGCCATGAAGATCGCCGAGCAGATGGAGAAGGACGGCGTCGCCTCCGGCGAGCCCAAGATCAGCATCGCCGGCTGACCCTGCTGCTCCATGCCCCGCGCCCCGTGCCCCGTGCGCCCGGGCACCCCGCGGAGCCCTCGGTGCCCCGCCCCGTCCAGCACGGGGCGGGGCACCGCTGCTTCCCGCCCCGTGCGGCCGCTAGGGGGGTGCGTCCAGGAGGCCGGGAGGTACAGTTCCAAGACCTGTTCCTCCGGCCTCGGGCCCCGCGACGGTGAGGCAAATCCACACGTGCTGACGACGACCACCACGAAGGTCCTGGAGCCCGGCGACATCGAGGCCGCCCTCGGCGTCCTCGACCGCGACCCCGTCGCAAACGCCTTCGTCGCCGCCCGCGTCCAGGTCGCGGGCCTCGACCCCTGGCGGCTCGGCGGCGAGATGTGGGGCTGGTACTCGGCCGGCCGCCTGGAGGCCCTCTGCTACGCCGGCGCCAACCTCGTCCCCATCTGTGCGGGCCCCGAGGCCGTACGGGCCTTCGCCGACCGCGCGCGCCGCGCGGGGCGCCGCTGCTCCTCCATCGTGGGCCCCGCGGAGGCCACGTCCGCGCTCTGGTCGCTCCTCGAGCCCCACTGGGGCCCCGCGCGCGAGGTACGCGCCCACCAGCCCCTCATGGTCACCCGCTCCATGCCCGCCGACATCGAGCCCGACCCCCTCGTCCGCCGCATCCGCAAGGACGAGATGGAAGTGATCATGCCGGCCTGTGTCGCCATGTTCACCGAGGAGGTCGGCGTCTCCCCGCTCGCGGGGGACGGCGGGCTCCTCTACCAGGCCCGCGTCGCCGAGCTCGTGGGCTCCGGCCGCTCCTTCGCCCGCATCGAGGACGGCCGAGTCGTCTTCAAGGCCGAGATCGGCGCCGCGACGCCCCACGCCTGCCAGATCCAGGGCGTCTGGGTCGCTCCCGAGTACCGCGGCCGCGGCCTGTCCGTGACCGGCATGGCGGCCGTCCTGCGCTACGCCCTCGCCGAGGTCTCGCCCGTCGTCAGCCTCTACGTGAACGACTACAACACCGCCGCCCGGGCCGCCTACCGGCGCGTCGGCTTCGAGGAGACGGGCGCGTTCATGAGCGTGCTGTTCTGAGCCGCCGGTCCCCGCTCGCGGGGAGCGTGCGGGTAGCCTCCCCGCATGGATGACATCGTGGTCGGGCCGCTCGACCTCGCCGCGCGGGTCGACGACGCGCTGGCCGTGCAGGCGCTGGCCTTCGGGCTCACCGCGGAAGAGGTCGCCGTACGGCGGCACATCGTGCTGCGCCACCTCGCCTCCCGCGGTGCCCGGGCGCTCGGGGCGACCACCCACGGGGGGCGCCTCGTCGGCTTCGTCTATGGGATGCCCAACGACCGCAGCCACTGGTGGTCGGGCGTCGTCGAGCCCTACCTGCGCGCCACGGGCAGCGAAGGCTGGCTCGACGACTCCTTTGTCATCACGGAGCTGCACGTCCACCCCGACTTCCAGAAACGGGGCATCGGCCGGGAGCTCATCACCACCATCACCGACAGCGCCGCCGAGCCCCGCTCGATCCTCTCCGCCATCGACACCGAGTCCCCCGCCCGCGGCCTCTACCGCAGGCTCGGCTACCGCGACCTGGCGCGCCCCGTGCACTTCCCCAGCGCACAGAGCCCGTACGTGGTGATGGGGGCCCCGCTGCCGCTGCTGGGGTGAGGCACGGGGCCGTGGGGAGGAGTCGTACGGGCCGGCCGGCGCGAGAACTCGTTTCAGCGGACCACCGGGCTGCCGCTAATCTCCTGACCATTCCCTACGCCCCGCCAGGAGACCAACGATGGCCCATGTCCAGCGCATGTCCACCACGCTGCTGAAGACACTGCGCGACGACCCGGCCGACGCGGAGACCGCCAGCCACAAGCTGCTGGTCCGCGCCGGGTACGTCCGACGCTCGTCCGCCGGAGTCTGGACCTGGCTGCCGCTCGGCAAGAAGGTGCTGGAGAACGTCTCGCGCGTGGTGCGGGAGGAGATGGACGCCATCGGCGGCCAGGAGGTCCTGCTGCCCGCCCTGCTGCCCAAGGAGCCCTACGAGGCGAGCGGACGCTGGGAGGAGTACGGCGACCTCCTGTTCCGCCTCAAGGACCGCAAGGGAGCCGACTACTTGCTCGGCCCCACGCACGAGGAGATCTTCACCCTCACGGTCAAGGACCAGTGCACGTCCTACAAGGACCTGCCCGTGATCCTCTACCAGATCCAGACCAAGTACCGCGACGAGGCCCGGCCCCGCTCCGGCGTGCTGCGCGGGCGCGAGTTCCAGATGAAGGACTCCTACTCCTTCGACACCACCGACGAGGGGCTCGCCGAGTCCTACCGCCTGCACCGCGAGGCGTACACCCGCATCTTCGAGCGCCTGGGCCTCGACTACCGCGTCGTCTCCGCCGTCTCGGGCGCCATGGGCGGCTCCGCGTCCGAGGAGTTCCTGGCGCCCGCCGCGGCCGGCGAGGACACCTTCGTGGACTGCCCCCGGTGCGACTACGCCGCCAACACCGAAGCCGTCACCGTGGCCGTGACCCCCTCCGGCCCCGCGGACCACGGGGCCGTCGAGGAGCTGGACACGCCCGACACGCCCACCATCGAGACCCTCGCGGCCCACCTGGGCGTGCCGGCCTCCGCGACGCTGAAGAACCTCCTCGTGAAGGTCGACGGCGAGATCACCGCCGTGGGCGTGCCCGGCGACCGCGAGGTCGACCTCGGCAAGCTGGGGGAGCACCTGGCGCCCGCCGTCGTCGAGCTGGTCACCGCCGAGGACTTCGCGGCCCGGCCCGACCTCGTACGCGGCTACGTCGGCCCCCAGGGCCTCAAGCTGCGCTACATCGCCGACCCGCGCGTGGCGCCCGGCACCGCATGGATCACCGGCGCCAACAAGCCCGGCAAGCACGCCCGCAACGTGGTGTGCGGACGCGACTTCGAGGTGGACCAGTACCTCGACGTGGTCGTGGTCGAGCCGGGCGACCCCTGCCCCCGCTGCGGCGCGGGACTGGAGATCGGCCGGGCGATCGAAATCGGCCACATCTTCCAGCTGGGCCGCAAGTACGCCGACGCCTTCGGGCTCGACGTCCTCGGGCAGAACGGCAAGCCGGTCCGCGTCACCATGGGTTCGTACGGCATCGGCGTCTCCCGCGCGGTGGCGGCCCTCGCCGAGCAGACGCACGACGAGTCCGGCCTGTGCTGGCCCCGTGAGGTCGCCCCCGCGGACGTGCACATCGTCGCCGCCGGCAAGGCGGTCCAGACCGAACTCGCCCTGGAACTCGCGGACAAGCTGGGCTCCGCGGGCGTCCGGGTCCTCGTCGACGACCGCACCGGCGTCTCCCCGGGCGTGAAGTTCACTGACGCCGAACTGATCGGCATCCCGGAGATCCTGGTGGTCGGCCGCGGGGCGCCCCAGGGGCTCGTCGAGCTGAAGGACCGGCGCACGGGCGCCCGTGAGGAGCTGCCGGTCGCCGAGGCGATCGAGCGGCTGAGCGCGCGCCGCTGACGGTCCGCCAGGGACGGCCGGGGCCCCGTGCCCCGGCCGCATGGGGCGGAGGCGCGGAGCCGCACGAGGCGCAGACGGGAGCCGCATGGGGCGGGGTCACCCGCATCGCATGGGGCGGACGCAGAACCCGCACGGGGCCGATACGGGACGTGCATGGGGCGGCTGCTGGCTGCGCATGGGGCGGCTCGACCACACGGCATGAGGCGGCAGCCCGTCCGCACCGCATGGGGCGGGCCCCGTCAGAGCATCCCCGCGAACTCCAGCAGGAGTTCGCCCCGTGCGCGCGCCCCGGAGGCGAGTTCGCGCATGCCCGCCTCC
Source organism: Streptomyces sp. KLMMK (assembly GCF_036961605.1). Lineage (NCBI taxonomy): Bacteria > Bacillati > Actinomycetota > Actinomycetes > Kitasatosporales > Streptomycetaceae > Streptomyces > Streptomyces sp. KLMMK. Next base: position 1,194 of record NZ_JBAMDC010000438.1, on the reverse strand, counting down.
GCCGTGCGGAAGAGGGTCCAGCCGCGCAGCCGGTCGCGGTCGACGTCCAGGGCGTCGGCGAGCTTGGCCACGCGCCGCCGGGCGATGGCCGCGGCCCCGGGGGAGGCCATCAGGGTGTCGACCCGGTCACGGGCGAGCCACGCCAAGTCGTAGGCCCGCTCGCCCACCAGCGGCCTGGGGCCGACGGCCAGCCACGGGGCCCGCTCCCCGGCGAGCACCTTGCCCTGCTGGTAGCGACCGTGCAGCAAGGACGCCGGCTCCTCGGTGCCGGTGTCGGCCGTCAGCGCGTCCCGCAACTCCAGTGCCTCGTCGACGACGGCCCGCGCGTCGGCCGCCCACGGCTCCCCGCGCTGCTCCCGCATGGCGCCGGCGAGCAGAAGCGTGTGGTCGGCCACCGAAGTGAACGGGTGGTCGTCCGCCGGACGCACCCACAGACGCTGCAGCGTCGCCGTCGCCTCCAGGACGGCCTTCGCCTCCGCCAGGGACCGCAGGGTCACATCGGCCCGCAGCCGCTCCAGGAGAAGTGCACCCGCCCCGGGCTCCGCCTGCAGCACGCGGACCGCCCCCAGGCCGTTCCAGTGCGCCAGCGCCGCATGTTCCAGTGCGGTGGCCTCGTCCGGTGCTTCCAGCTTCAGTACGGCGCCCGTGCCGTCGGCCCGGCGTGCGAGGACGACGATGCTGCCCCGCCCGCCCGGTCGGTGCACCCGCTCCGGGGTCAGCTCCCAGCGCTCCGCGAACTCGGACACCTGCTCCGGCAGCGAGGCGAGCCATCGGCGCACCGCTCCGTCCGCCGGCCCGGAGCCCAGGGTCCGCACCAGCCGCTCCGGTGGTGCGAAGCGGTCGTCGGCGTTGCTCATATCCCTGTGCTGTCCTTTTCGTCCTTGCCGGTCAGGGGCGTTCGGGTGAACCGCTGGGCTTACCCGGAGCCGTCCGCTCCGTGAGCCCAGGGAAGGCTACGCCGCCGCCGCGCCAGCGCACCGCGCGCACTGCCGCCTCACGCAGTCCACCCGCCGCATCGAGCCGCAGGTCACCGCGGGCGGCGGCCACGAGATCGGCGTACACGGCCGCGACGCGCGCCTCCAGCTCCGCCGCCAGCCGTACGGCGGCGTCGGCATCCGGGACGGGGAACGGCAGCGCGTAACCAGCGGCCGCCGCCTCGGGCACGCCGCCCAGGTCCCGTACCGCCCGGCTCAT
>NZ_JBAMDC010000437.1:0-5059 GCF_036961605.1 Streptomyces sp. KLMMK | reverse complement strand
CAACCTCCGCGCCCGGCTCACCTCCTTCGTCGGGCGGGAGGACGACATCGCGGCCATCGGGGGCGATCTGCGGGCGCACCGGCTGGTGACGTTGCTCGGGCCCGGGGGCGCGGGGAAGACGCGGCTGTCGCTGGAGGCCGCCGAGGCCGTCGCCGGGAACGGGGGCGGGTGGCGCGACGGCGTGTGGTTCGCCGAGCTCGCGCCCGTCGACGACCCGGCCACCGTGCCGGAGGCGGTGCTGAGCGCGCTCGGCGGCCGCGAGACCGTGGTGCGGACGACCGCCGACGGGCTGCGGGCCGCCGGTGACGCCTCCGCGACGGACCCGCTGGCGCGCCTCGCCGAGCACTGCGCGCCGCGCCGCATGCTGCTCGTCCTCGACAACTGCGAGCACGTCGTCGACGCCGCGGCCCGTCTCGCCGAGACGCTCCTCGCCCACTGCCCGGGCGTCACCGTGCTCGCCACCAGCCGCGAGCCGCTGGGCGTGCCCGGCGAGGCGGTGCGGCCCGTGGAGCCGCTGCCCGACACGGTCGCCCTGCGGCTGCTCGCCGACCGCGGCGCCGCGGCCCGCCCGGGCTTCCGCGTCGAGGACGACCCGGAGGCGTGTGCCGAGATCTGCCGGCGCCTGGACGGGCTGCCGCTGGCGATCGAGCTCGCCGCGGCCCGGCTGCGGCTGCTCGGCCCGCGCACCCTGGCCGACCGCCTGGACGACCGCTTCCGGCTGCTGACCTCCGGCAGCCGCACCGTCCTGCCGCGCCAGCAGACGCTGCGCGCCGTCGTCGACTGGTCGTGGGACCTGCTCGACGGGCCCGAGCGCGCCGTCCTGCGCCGCCTGTCGGTCTTCTCCGGCGGCTGCGACCTGGCGGCCGCGGAGGAGGTCTGTTCCGACGGACCGGGCGCGGGCACGGGTACGAGCACGAGTACGGGTACGGACACAGGCACGAGCACGGGCGCTGCGCACCCCGGCGCCGTCGGGGCCCGGGACGTCGCCGTCCTCCTCGGCTCGCTCGTCGACAAGTCGCTGGTGGTCGCCGAGCCCGCGGCCGGCGGCGAGATGCGCTACCGGCTGCTGGAGACCGTCGGGGAGTACGCCGCCGAGCGGCTGGACGAGGCCGGCGAGCGGGCGGGCGCCGAGCACCGCCACCTGGTGGCCTACCGCGAGCTGGCCCGCACCGCGGACCCGCTGCTGCGCGGCCCGGCCCAGGGCGTCTGGCTGGAGCGGCTGGAGCTGGAGCACGACAACCTGCGCACCGCCCTGCGGCGCGCCGTCGCGGCGCAGGACGAGCAGGAGGCGCTGTGCCTGGCGCTGTCCATGGGCTGGTTCTGGCAGCTCAGGGACCAGCGCGCGGAGGCCGCGCACTGGGCGGAGGCCGTGGGCGCGATGGGCCCCGACCCGTTCGCCGAGCCGGTCGCCCCGGTCGTTCCGCTGTATGTGACGTGCACCGAGCAGCCGCCGCCGATGGCGCCCGACGTGCTGGCGGAGGCGCGGCGCGGGGTGCATCTGGCGCGGCTGGTCAGCATCACGGACATGGCCGTGATCCACGCGCCGGAGACGCAGCGCAGGCTGCGCCGCATCTCCGCGGCCTATGCCGACGTGCAGCCGCAGACCTGCCGGGTGCCGGGCTTCATCGTCTTCTTCGCCATCCTCATGACCGGCGATTTCGAGGCGCTCTACAGGACCTTGGACTCGATGGTCGCGCGCTGCCGCGAGCTGGGCTACGAGTGGGAGCTCGGCCACTCGCTGCAGCTGCGCTCGAAGATATTCAACGACCAGCCCGGCGGGCTGGACCAGGCCACCGCGGACGCGGAGGAGAGCGTACGGATCTTCCGGCGGCTCGGGGACTCCTGGGGCGTGGCCGAGGGCCTGACGGGCCTGGGCGAGGTGCACGAGCGGCGCGGGCAGTTCGCCCTGGCGGCCGAGGACTACCGGGAGGCCGTCGAGCAGGTGCGCGAGCTCGGCTCGACCGGGCAGCTGCCGGCGCTGCGCGCCCGGCTCGCCGGGGCGCTGGTGGAAGCGGGCACGGTCGGCGACGACGAGGGCGAGCAGATGCTCCGCGACGCCATCGCCGAGGCGGAGCAGGGCAATACGGACGCCGCGGTCTTCGGCAGGCTGCAGCTCGGCGTGCGGGTGGCCCGCACCGGGCGGACGGCCGAGGCCCGGGAGATCTTCGAGGCGCTGGTCTCGGACTTCGGCATCCGCTCGGTGGTGATGTTCGAGAGCCTGATGTGCGGCCAGATGGCCTGGCTGGACACGCTGGAGGGCCGCCCGGCGGACGCCCTGCCGAGGCTGCGCGAGGCCCTGTCGATGGCAGGGGACCCGCTGTCGGCGCTCGCCGTGCCGCAGCTGCCGATGACGCAGCTGCTGTTCGCCGCCTTCGCCTACGCCGGGCTGGCCGGCGGGGAGCACACGGAGCCCGCGGCCCGCGGGGAGCACGCGCTGCGCGCCGCACGGCTGATCGGCGCCGGTGACGTCCTGCGCCCGGTCGACTTCCCGGTGGCGTCGGTGGAGCGCGAGGTGCGCGAGCACACGGAGGCCGGGGTGCGGGAGATGCTCGGCGACGATGCGTACGAGCGCGCGTACGCCGAGGGCGGCGGCCTCACCCTGGAGGAGGCCGCCGCCCTCGTATGACGCGGATTCGGGACCGGCTCAGGTCTTCTTGCGGAACTTCGAGACGGCCAGCGGCGCGGTCACGAGGGTGATGGCGACGGCCCAGGCCAGCGTCATCCACACCGAGTGGGCGACGGGCCCGCCGCGCATCAGGTGCCGTGCGGCGTCGGCGAGGTTGGACAGCGGGTTGTACTCGGTGAAGCCCTCCAGCCAGCCCGGCATCTTCGCGGTCGGCGCGAAGATCGAGCTGCCGAACTGCAGCGGCATCAGGACGAGCATCGCGATGCCCTGGACGGCCTGCGGGGTCTTCAGGGACAGGCCCAGCAGGATGAAGCCCCACATCAGCGAGGCGCCGAACACCACGGACAGGGCCACCGCGGCCAGCAGGTGCAGCGGGGTCGTGGTGATGGACAGGCCGAGGGCGAAGCCCATGCCGAGCAGGATGGCGGTGGCGATGAGCATCCGGCCGATCTCGACCACGATCTTCGCGATGAGGACGGAGGACCGGGCTATCGGCATGGTGCGGAAGCGGTCCATCACCCCCTTCTTGAAGTCGTCGTTGACGCCGGTGCCGACGGCCATGGCGATGTTCATGCCCTGCATGGCCATCAGGCCGGGCACCAGGTAGTTGAGGTACTCCTGCTCGTGGCCCTTGCCGGCCATCGAGCCGCCGAAGACGTAGGTGAAGAGCAGGATGAAGATGATCGGCATGATCACGGCGTCGAACATCGACTCCGGGTCCGCCTTGATCTGCAGCATGTTGCGGCGCGTGAGGGCGCCGATGTGCCGCAGGTTGGCCCGCAGGCCGATGCGGCCCTCGCGGGCGGGCGCCACCGCGGGCGCGCTGAGCGTAGCCGCGCTCATGCGGCGACCTCCTGGGGTGCGTCGGTGCCGGCGGCGTCCTGCTGCGGGACGGACGCCTTCTGGCCGGTGACGGCGAGGAAGACCTCGTCGAGGCTCGGCAGGTGGGTGGAGATGCCGGAGATCGCGAAGCCGCGCGAGCCCAGCAGGGCGACGACGGCGGTCAGCTGCTCGTCGCTGATGATGGGGACGTTGACGACGCCCTCGGCCTCGTCGGCGGTGGCGCCGGCGATCCCGTCGAGCTGGGCCTGGGCCAGCGCGCCGACCATGCGGGGCAGCTCGGCGCGGTCCGCCGGGCGGATCTGCAGGGTGCGGCCGCCGACCTTCGCCTTCAGCTCGTCCACCCGGCCGCCCGCGATGACCCGGCCGCGGTCGATGACGGTGAGCTCGTGGGCGAGCTGCTCGGCCTCCTCCATGTACTGCGTGGTGAGGAGGACGGTGGCGCCCTCGGAGACCATCCGCTGGACCTCTTCCCACACCTCGTTGCGGGTGCGGGGGTCGAGGCCGGTGGTGGGCTCGTCCAGGTACAGCACCGACGGCCGGCCGATCATGGAGGCGGCGAGGTCCAGCCGGCGGCGCATGCCGCCGGAGTACTGCCCGGCGGGGCGCCTGGCGGCCTCGGTGAGGGAGAAGCGCTCCAGCATCTCCTCGCCGCGGCGGCGGGCGTCCTTGCGGGAGAGGTCCAGCAGCCGGCCGATCATGTACAGGTTCTCGAAGCCGGACAGCTTCTCGTCCACCGAGGCGTACTGGCCGGTCAGGCCGATCACACGGCGCAGCCGGCGCGGCTCGGCCACCACGTCGTACCCCGCGACGCGGGCGGTGCCGCCGTCCGGCCGGAGCAGCGTGGACAGGCAGCGCACGAGCGTGGTCTTGCCGGCGCCGTTGGGCCCGAGCACGCCGAGGACGGTGCCCTCGCGTACGTCGAGATCGACGCCGTCGAGCGCCTTGGTGTCTCCGAAGTGCTTGACGAGGCCGCGGACTTCGACGGCGTTCCCGCCGCTGCCCGCCCCCCGTGAGGTGTCGTTTCGCGTCATGCCCACCACAGTGCCAGCCCCCACTGACAGCGCACCGACAGGCCGCCGACAGCGGTTTGCCGGTGACCTGTCAGCGGCCCGGCGGACGGGGCCCCGCGCCTAGTGGAAGGCGTGCTCCTCGGCCGGGTACGCGCCGTCCACCACGTCCTCCGCGAAGGCGCGCGCCGCCCCGCCGAGGACCTCCCGCAGCTGCGCGTACTGCTTGACGAAGCGCGGCACGCGGCCGGACGTCATGCCGGCCATGTCCGTCCATACGAGCACCTGCGCGTCGCACTGCGAGCCCGCGCCGATGCCGACGGTCGGGATGTGCAGGGTGCGGGTGACCTCGGCGGCCAGCTCGGCCGGGACGAGCTCCAGGACGACGGAGAAGGCGCCCGCGTCCTGCACGGCCTTGGCGTCGCGCAGCAGCTGCTGCGCGGCCTCCTCGCCGCGGCCCTGCACGGGGTAGCCGCCGAAGGCGTTGACCGACTGGGGGGTGAGGCCGATGTGGGCCATCACCGGGATGCCGGCCTCGACCAGCAGCTTGATCGCCTCGGCGGACCGCTCGCCGCCCTCCAGC
>NZ_JBAMDC010000436.1:0-5090 GCF_036961605.1 Streptomyces sp. KLMMK | reverse complement strand
GTCGCCAGGCCGATGCCGGTCGCGGCGGTCGCGGCCCCCGCCGCCGCCAGGAACGTACGGCGGTCGAGGCGGGCGTCTGCGGATCTGTCTGATCTGCGGTGCATAGCGGTCTCCCCGAGTGCGAACGCGAAGCGGGCTGGAGCGGGCTCCGGGCTGCGGAGCGTTGCCGGCAGCGATCCTTGCTACCCAGGATCGTTGGCAGCGGGGGTGACCTGGGCGTGAACGCGGCCGCAACGGCCGCCGCCGATCACCGCACATCGATCTTGGCGAATGCGAACGGACATACAGCACTCGTCCCCTGGCGGACTGACGCTCACTCAGCGTTCACTCTCGGGTGGAACACTGGGCAGGTTCTGGGGCAGGAGCTGTAGTCCGTTTGCCCTAGAGCCTCTGAGCTGCGGGAACGCCGCTGACCGCTTCACGGCCTCCGTCACGCTTCCTCCCGACTGACGCCTGGCGGGTTTACGCCATCCTTACGTTCCCTCTCCGACAACTCTCCCCAAACCCCCGTCACTTCCATAAAAGTGATCGGTCATCCGGCTCCGATTTCCGGACGCCCGCTGTTCAGCGGCACCTTCACGTCAAAACAGGGATGGACATGACCCCCGAATCCCGTAACACGCGCCCCGGCGGCGCGAGACGCCCGGTCCGAATAGCCGTCGCGGCCTCCCTCGTGGCCGCCCTCACGGCCGCGGGCGCCGCGCCCGCCTTCGCCGACGATCCGCTGCCCGCTCCGGGCCCCGTCAAATCGCCCGCGGACAAGCTCGGTTCGCACGACGCCGCCCTGCTCGCCGGGGCCAAGGCCGGCGGCGACAGGACGGTCACGATGATGATCGCCACCGCGCCCGGGCAGACCGGCCAGGTCGCCGGCAAGCTCGGTGCCATCAAGGGCGCCTCGGTCGGCCGCACGGACGACAAGCTCGGCTACGTCCGGGCCACCGTCCCCACGCCCAAGGCCGACGCCGCCATCGCCGAGGCGCAGAAGCTCGGCTCGGTGCACGGCATCGACCTCCGGCAGGAGATCAGGCTCCCGGACCCGACGCCGCGCGCCGACGCCGCCGAGGGCGCCCGCGGCGCCAAGGCCGGCAGCTTCCCCGCGCCGGGCAAGGACACCCCGGCGAAGAACCCCTACCAGCCCGCCTTCGAGACCGGTGCCGTCGACTTCACCGAGGACCACCCCGGCGCGGACGGCCGGGGCGTGACCATCGGCATTCTCGACTCGGGCATCGACCTGGGCCACCCGGCGCTGCAGAAGACCACCACCGGCGAGCGCAAGATCGTCGACTGGGTCACCGCGACCGACCCGCTCACCGACCAGGACGGCACCTGGCTGCCGATGACGGCCGATGTCTCCGGCCCGTCCTTCTCCTTCAACGGCCGCAGCTACACGGTGCCCGGCAACGGCCCTTACCAGGTGGCCCTGTTCCGGGAGAACGCGACCGCCGGCGGCGACATGAAGGGCGACCTCAACCGGGACGGCGACACCACCGACTCCTGGGCGGTCCTCTACGACAAGGCCAAGGGCACCGTCCGCGTCGACCTCGGCGACGACGCCGACTTCGGCAACGACGAGGAGATGAAGCCCTACAAGGACGGCTTCCAGGTCGGGTACTTCGGCAAGGACAAGCCCGACACCGCGATCGCCGAGCGCATCCCCTTCGTCGTGCAGATCCGCAAGGACGTGCCGATGGACCCGAAGGGCGGCGACTGGATCGGCAAGAAGGCCGACTTCGTCAGCATCGGCGTCATCGAGTCCGAGCACGGCACGCACGTCGCGGGCATCACCGCGGCCAACGGCCTCTTCGGCGGGAAGATGAACGGCGCGGCTCCCGGCGCCAAGCTCGTCTCCTCGCGCGCCTGCACCTGGAGCGGCGGCTGCACCAACGTCGCCCTGACCGAGGGCATGATCGACCTCGTGGTCAACCGCGGCGTCGACATCGTCAACATGTCGATCGGCGGCCTCCCCGCGCTCAACGACGGCAACAACGCCCGCTCCGAGCTCTACACGCGCCTCATCGACACCTACGGCGTGCAGCTGGTGATCTCCGCGGGCAACAGCGGCCCCGGCGCCAACACCATCGGCGACCCCGGCCTGGCCGACAAGGTCATCAGCGTCGGCGCGTCGGTCTCCAAGGAGACCTGGGCGGCCAACTACGGCTCGGAGGTGAAGACCAAGTACGCGATGATGCCCTTCTCCTCCCGCGGCCCGCGCGAGGACGGCGGCTTCACCCCGACCCTCACCGCCCCCGGTGCCTCGGTCAACACCACGCCGACCTGGGAGCCCGGCGCCCCCGTCAAGGAGGCCGGCTACGACCTCCCGCCCGGCTACGGCATGCTGCAGGGCACCTCGATGGCCTCCCCGCAGGCCGCCGGCGCCTCCGCGCTGCTGATCTCGGCCGCCAAGCAGAAGAAGATGAAGCTCACCCCGGCCGACCTGCGCACGGCGCTCACCAGCACCGCCAAGCAGATCAAGGGCGCGCAGGCCTACGAGCAGGGCGCCGGCCTGATCAACATCGAGGACGCCTGGGAGGCGCTGCGCCACCGCGCCACCGCGCACGACTACACCGTGCAGGCCCCGGTCTCCACCGCGCTGTCCCCGGCACTCAAGACCCCGGGCTCCGGCACCGGCCTCTACGACCGCGAGGGCGGGCTGAAGGCAGGCGGGACCCGCACCTACGACGTGACGGTCACCCGCACCTCCGGGCCCGGCAAGGCCGTCTGGCACGAGCTGAAGTGGCGCAACAACGACGGCACCTTCAAGCTCGCCGGTGACGACGAGGTCAAGCTGCCGCTGAACAAGCCCGTGACCGTCAAGGTCACGGCGAAGCCGAGGACGGCCGGCCTGCACAGCGCGATCCTCACCGTGGACGACGACCGCACCGAGGGCATCGACAAGCAGGTCCTCACCACCGTCGTCGCCGCCGAGCCGCTCGCCGCGCCGTCCTACGTGGTCAAGAAGACCGCCACGGCCGTGCGCAACGCCACCACCTCGTACTTCGTCAGCGTCCCGAAGGGCGCGAAGACGCTGGAGGTCGCGCTCGGCGGCCTGGCCAAGGACAGCCAGACCCGGTTCATCGCGATCAACCCCTACGGCGTGCCGGTCGACCCCACCTCCACGGTCAACTGCTACCCGAACTACCCGAACCCGGCCAACACCTGCCGCCCGGACCTGCGCAGCTACGCCAACCCGCTGCCGGGCGTCTGGGAGATCGAGGTCGAGTCGCGGCGCACCTCCCCGCTGCTGGAGAACCCCTACACGCTGACCGCCACCGCGCTCGGCGTCACCTTCGACCCGGCGACGCAGACCGTCCCCGAGGCGAGGATCGGCACCCCGGCCGCCGTCTCCTGGAAGGCCGTCAACGGCTTCGCGGCGCTGGAGGGCAGCCTCAAGGGCGGTCAGCTGGGCTCCTCGAAGATCGCCCGGCCGGAGATCAAGGAGGGGGAGAAGCAGGTCACCAAGGTCACGCTCGGGGCCGGTGTCACCCGCTTCGACGCCGCGATCGGCGCCACCGCCGACGCCAAGGCCGACCTGGACCTGACCGTCTACAGGGACGGCAGGGCCGTGAGCTCCTCCACCAGCGGCGGCTCCGACGAGCTCGTGAGCCTGACCAGGCCGGCCGCGGGCGAGTACACCGTCGAGGTCACGGGCTACTCGGTGCCCGCGGGCTCGACCGCCTACGACTACCGCGACGTGTTCTTCGCCCCCTCGCTGGGCGAGATCAAGGTCGCCGAGGGCTCCGCCGTCAAGCTCGGCGCCGGGCAGTCCGCGCCGGTCGCGGCCGAGGTCGTGGTGGCGGGCGCGGCTCCGGAGGGGCGCTCCTTCTTCGGGGACGTGCAGCTGGTCAACGCGGCCGGGACGGTCGCGGGCAACGGCAGCGTGAAGATCGAGAAGGTCGTCGGCTAGCCGGACGCAGGGAATGACGAGGGGCGGGCGCACGGTATGGGCGCCCGCCCCTTTCACGCTTCGAGAGCCCACTCGTGCGCTCCTCCGCGCTCCTACCGTGGCCCGGATTCCCGGAGGAGATTCGAGCACAGGGTGCGCTTACGCCCTATTCGATGCGGTCTGCGGACCTTGCCGTCGAAGGGACGGTTTCTGCCATGCCCCAGGACCCCCACACCCCCGTCTCCAGCGACCCCGCTGCGGACCTGCTGCCCGCCGACGGACAGCCCGTGTTCCAGCAGCCCGGCACGGGCGCGGGCGGCGAGCCCGCCCCGGGCAGCTCCACCGGCACCGAGCCCGTCGAGGGCTACCGGCTGCCGGAGCCGCCCGAGGCCGACGACCTCTTCGGCGGCCTCGTCCCCGACATCGGCGAGGCCTCCTTCGGGCCCCCGGCCGGCCCGGAGACCGTCCACGGGCCGGACGACCGGGTGCAGATCACCAACACCTGCGTCTATCCGTGGCGCGTGCACTGCTTCCTGGAGATCACGGCCGCGGACGGCAGCGGCTGGCTCGGCACCGGCTGGTTCATCGGCCCGCACACCATCGCCACCGCCGGGCACGTCGTCTTCATCAAGAACAGCGGCGTGCCCGGGCGGGACGGCTGGGTCCGCAGCATCAGGGTCTGGCCCGGGCGCAACGGCGGCACCGTCTGCTACGGCCCGGTCGTCAGCACGAGCTTCCGGTCGGTGACCGGCTGGACCGGCAGCGGCGACGAGAACTTCGACTACGGCGCGATCATCCTGCCGACGGACCTGGGCGCACAGACCGGCTGGTTCGGCTTCGGGGTCTGGTCCGACGCGGACCTGCTCCAGGTCACCGGCAACATCGCCGGCTACCCGGCCGACAAGCCGTACGCCACGCTCTGGTACGACGCGCGCCGCATCGACTCGGTGGGCCCGCGCAAGGTGTACTACGACATCGACACCTTCGGCGGGCAGAGCGGCAGCTCCGTCTACCGGATCATCGGCAACGACCGGTACGGGGTCGCCGTCCACGCGTACGGCGGGGCCCGGGTGAACTCCGGGACCCGGATCACCACGCCGGTCTACAACAACTTCGTGGCCTGGAAGGCGTGACCCGATCCGTATGACCACCCGAGCGACCACCCGAGTGCCCCTCCGGGGGAACGCCCGATCCGCATGAACGCCCC
>NZ_JBAMDC010000435.1:0-5110 GCF_036961605.1 Streptomyces sp. KLMMK | reverse complement strand
GGCCAGCACGCCCGCGAAGACCAGCGTCAGCGCGGCACCCCGGCGGGCGCGGCGCTGCGGATGGAACATCGACGGGCCGGGCATGCGCGTGAGTCTAGGACACCAAGGCGCGCCGTACGGGGAGTTGACCGTACGGCACCCTTGGCGCACGTCATACCTTGAGGTACTTACGCAGCGCCGCGAACGCCGCCAGCGCGGGCATCAGCAGCCCGATCGCGAGCACCAGCGGGAGCTTGGCCAGTACCGCGTCCCAGCCGATGAACTGGATGAGGTCGATCTGGTCGACCAGCCAGTTGTTCACCAGGAAGTAGTGGCCGCTGACCAGCAGCATGCAGGCGAGGCCCGCGCCCAGCAGCCCGGCGAAGGCCGCCTCCATGATGAAGGGGATCTGGATGTAGAAGCTGGACGCACCGACCAGCCGCATGATCCCGGTCTCCCGGCGGCGGCTGAACGCGGACACCCGGACGGTGTTCACGATCAGCATCAGCGCCACGACCAGCATCAGGGCCATCACACCGAGCGCCGCGTAGTTCATGCCATTGACCAGGTTGAACAGGTTCGACAGGACGTCCTTCTGGTCCTGCACCATCTGCACGCCCGGGCGCTGCGAGAAGGCGGTCGAGATGACCTCGAACTTGGTGGGGTCCTTGAGCTTGACGCGGAAGGACTCCTGCATCTGGTCCGGCGTGACGAAGCCCGCGATCGGCGACTTCTTGTCGAACTGCTCCTTGTAGTGCTTGTACGCCTCGTCGGCCGTCTCGAACTCGACCTTCTGGACGACGCTCATCTTCTCCAGATCGGCGCGGATCTCCTTCTTCTGGTCCTCCGTGGCCGCTCCCTTGGCACAGGAGGGGAAGGACTCCGCGTCGGTCTTGTTGCAGAGGTAGATGGAGACGTTGACCTTGTCGTACCAGTAGCCCTTCATCGTGCTCGCCTGCTCGCGCATGAGCAGGGACCCGCCGAAGAGGGCCAGGGAGAGGGCTACGGAGACGATCACCGCGAAGGTCATCGTGAGATTGCGGCGGAGACCGACGCCGATCTCCGAGAGGACGAACTGGGCGCGCATGGCGTCCTTTCAGTGCTGGTAGCCGTACACGCCGCGCGACTGGTCGCGTACGAGGCGTCCCTTTTCCAATTCGATGACGCGCTTGCGCATCTGGTCCACGATCTGCTGGTCGTGGGTGGCCATGATGACCGTGGTCCCGGTCCGGTTGATCCGGTCGAGCAGCTTCATGATGCCCACCGAGGTCTGCGGGTCGAGGTTGCCCGTCGGCTCGTCGGCGATCAGCAGCATCGGGCGGTTGACGAAGGCCCGGGCGATCGCCACGCGCTGCTGCTCACCGCCGGAGAGCTCGCCCGGCCTGCGGTCCTCCTTGCCGCCCAGCCCCACCAGCTCCAGCACCTGCGGGACGGCCTTCCTGATCTCCCCGCGGGGCTTGCCGATCACCTCCAGCGCGAAGGCGACGTTCTCGCTGACCGTCTTGTTGGGCAGCAGCCGGAAGTCCTGGAAGACCGTGCCCAGCTGGCGGCGCATCTGGGGCACCTTCCAGTTGGACAGCCGGGCCAGGTCCTTGCCCAGCACGTGCACCTGCCCGGTGCTCGCGCGCTCCTCGCGGAGCAGCAGTCTCAGGAAGGTGGACTTGCCGGAACCCGAGGACCCGACCAGGAAGACGAACTCGCCTTTCTCGATCTCGAGCGAGACGTCACGGAGCGCCGGACGGTTCTGCTTCGGGTAGGACTTGGAGACGTTGTCGAATCGGATCACGAGTGCACCACGCGTCGACCTGGATAGGGGGCACGGACCGCCCGCGGGGGCGCTTCCGTTCGGTGTGCGTGACCATACGCGAACGAGCCGTGCACGCGCAGGCAGCACAGGGGGTCGGCGCGTTTATTACCGACATGTTCGGGGACAAAACGAGGACAATCGGCCCGCACGCGCCGTTCGGCGCCGGAGCTGGCACAGTGGTAGGGGGAACCGGACGGCTCCCCAGCGCGTTGGACGTACCGGAGGAGGAGATCGCATGACATGCGACCGACTGGTGTGCGCCAACTGCGCGGGCCCCGTCAGCGAGGGCCGCTGCCCGGTGTGCCGGGCCAGCAGGGAGCGGCTGCAGCACCAGGAAGGCGTCTTCGCCGGCCTGACCCCTGCAGCGCTGATCGCCCTGCTGGTGGCGCTGGTGGCGGTGGCCGTGCTCGCACACGGATTCGCCGGGTAGTCGCACGATTCACGTGCGTACTCGCCGGAAGATGCACGAGGGCCCGGAGCGCTGAGCGCTCCGGGCCCTTTGCACACCTGCGTCGCAGGCGCCGTCGGCGCCTGAGGTCAGGCCGCCGCGCCCGCGCTGCGGGTCATGAGGCGGGGCAGCAGCCGGAAGCCGACGCCGCCCGCGATCATCGTCGCGGCACCGATCACCAGGAAGCCGGTCTGCGAAGCGCCGGTCTCGGCCAGCTGCTCCTTCGGCTTGGCCTGCTGCACGGGCTTGCTGCCCGCGCTGTCCGGGTCGGCGTTGTTGCCGCAGTTGCTGCTGGTGTCGACCGGGCAGACCTTGCCCTGGTCACCGGAGTCGCTGCCGCCGCTGCCGGAGCCGCCCGTGGCGGCGGTGCCGCTCTGGTCGCCGCCCGTGCTGCCCTCGCCACCGCCGGTGGAGGAGCCGGAGCCGGTGGAGCCGGTGGAACCGGAGCCGGAGGAGGAGCTGCCCGAGGAGGAGCTGCCGCCGGTGTTGCCGGTCTCGCCGGTGGTGCCGGTGGAGCCCGTGGACCCCGTGCTGCCGGTGCTGCCGGTGGAACCCGTGCTGCCCGTGGAACCGGTCGAGCCGGTCGAGCCGGTCGAACCCGTGCTGCCGGTGGAACCGGTGCTGCCCGTGGAGCCCGTGGAACCGGTGCTGCCGGTGGAGCCGGTCGAGCCCGTGGACCCCGTGGAGCCGGTGGACCCCGTGCTGCCGGTGGAGCCGGTGCTGCCCGTCTCGCCGGTGGTGCCGGTGGAGCCCGTCGAGCCCGTGGTACCGGTGGAGCCCGTGGTACCGGTCGAGCCGGTGCTGCCGGTCGTGCCGGTGGAGCCCGTGGTGCCCGAGCTGCCGGTGGTCTCGCCCGAGCCGCCGCCGACGCTGCCGGTGGTGCCCGTGGAGCCGGTGGTACCGGTGGAGCCCGTGGTGCCCGTAGAGCCGGTGGTGCCGGTCGAGCCCGTGGTGCCGGTGGAACCGGTCGTGCCGGTCTCACCCGTAGAGCCCGTGGTGCCGGTCGAGCCGGTGGTGCCCGTGGTGCTGCCGCCCGAGGTGGGCGGCTGCGGGATCTGGTCGGGGTCGTCGGGCGAGGCGACGCCGTGGACGCCCGCCTTCACACCGACACCCGCAACCTGGACGTTGACGCCGGCGGCCGAAGCCGCGCCGGCGGCAGTCAGCGAAGCGCCCGCGGCGACCACTGCGCCGGCGGCTATGCGCGCGACACGCAGTCGCGTCTTCTTCGTCATATGCCTGCTACCCCCAGTAGCTAACTCGTCAATGGAGCAGCTCTGCACGGGGCGGTGGCGCTCTGAAAGGCCTGGCACAGCCGGCCGGCCTGCCGCACGAAATCGGCGGCACTGTCGACCGGTCCGCTTGCCCCCGCCACACGCGCCCCAGTGCTACGCGTGCCGCGCGCCAGCCTTGCCAGTTTTTGACGTAGCGTCAAGCCGGTTACGGGCAGGATGTCCGGCTATGGGGGCGCTTGGGGTTACTTCTCCTGCTGCTTGCGCCAGCGGATACCGGCCTCGAGGAACCCGTCGATGTCGCCGTCGAGGACGGCGGTCGGGTTGCCGACCTCGAACTCGGTGCGGAGGTCCTTGACCATCTGGTACGGGTGCAGGACGTACGAACGCATCTGGTTGCCCCAGGAGTTGCCGCCGTCGCCCTTGAGCGCGTCCATCTTGGCCTGCTCCTCCTGGCGGCGGCGCTCGAGGAGCTTGGCCTGGAGGACGTTCATGGCGCTCGCCTTGTTCTGGATCTGGGAGCGCTCGTTCTGGCAGGAGACGACGATGCCGGTCGGGATGTGCGTGATCCGGACCGCGGAGTCGGTCGTGTTGACGCCCTGGCCGCCGGGGCCCGACGCGCGGTACACGTCGACGCGCAGCTCGGACTCGTCGATCTCCACGTGGTCGGACTGCTCGACGACCGGGAGCACCTCGACGCCCGCGAAGGAGGTCTGGCGGCGGCCCTGGTTGTCGAAGGGCGAGATGCGCACGAGGCGGTGGGTGCCCTGCTCGACGGAGAGCGTGCCGTAGGCGTACGGAGCCTTGACGACGAAGGTGGTCGACTTGATGCCGGCCTCTTCCGCGTACGAGGTCTCGTAGATCTCGGACGAGTAGCCGTGGCGCTCGGCCCAGCGCAGGTACATGCGCTGCAGGCGCTCCGCGAAGTCGGAGGCGTCGACGCCGCCGGCCTCGGCGCGGATGTTGACCAGGGCCTCGCGCGCGTCGTACTCGCCGGAGAGGAGGGTGCGGACCTCCATCTCGTCCAGCGCCTTGCGGACCGAGGCGAGCTCGGCCTCGGCCTCGGCCTGGGCGTCGGCGTCGTCCTCGGCCTCGGCGAGCTCGAAGAGCACCCCGAGGTCGTCGATGCGGCCGCGCAGGGTCTCGGTCTTGCGCAGCTCCGCCTGGAGGTGCGACAGCTGACTGGTGATCTTCTGCGCCGCCTCCGGGTCGTCCCACAGGGACGGGGCGGCCGCCTGCTCCTCGAGCACGGCGATGTCAGCCCTCATCCTGTCGAGGTCCAGGACGGCCTCGATCGACCCCATGGTCGAGGAGAGGGACTTCAGCTCTTCGGATACATCAACGACTGCCACGCACCCAGCCTAACGGCTGCGCCGCGCTTCCCCGCCCTCAAGGCCCGGATGGGGCCTTGTCACCGGGCTCCGCCCGGACCGGGGCGGGTCCGGAGCGGCCGGGCCGCGCCACGGTGGCGAGGCGCCGTTGCGGGAGTGATGTGCGGCGCCTCACTCCCCCACAGCCGGACGTCGGCCCGCCCGTCCCCTCCGCCGCCGCGGCGCTCGACCCCCACCCCGGAATCCGGCCGTGCCGAACGGCCCGGGCCCCGGGCGGAGGCCCGACCCGCACCGGCAGAGAACGCCGCGGTGGCCG
>NZ_JBAMDC010000434.1:0-5118 GCF_036961605.1 Streptomyces sp. KLMMK | reverse complement strand
GCCCCGACGGCACGCTCAAGGTCACCGGCGAGTTCGCCTACGCCTCCGACCTGTGGCACGAGGACATGCTGTGGGGGTTCACCCTCCGCAGCCCCCACGCCCACGCCAGGATCCTCTCCGCCGACGTCTCCGGGGCGCTCGCCACCCCGGGCGTGTACGCGGTCCTGACCCACGCCGACCTGCCCGCCGCGACCCGCTACGGGCTGGAGATCCAGGACACGCCCGTCCTCGCCGACGGCGTCGTCCGCTACCACGGCGAGCCCGTCGCCCTCGTCGCCGCCGACCACCCCGAGACGGCCCGCCGCGCCGCCGCCCGGATCCGCGTCGCCTACGAGGAACTGCCCGTCGTCAGCAACGAGGAGAGCGCCACCGCCCCCGGCGCGCCCCTGCTGCACCCGGCCCGCGACGACGCCCACGCCGCCCACGTCCCCCACCCGAACGTCGTCCACCGCCAGCCCGTCGTCCGCGGCGACGTCGCCGCCGCCCGGGCCCGCGCCGACGTCGTCGTCACCGGCGACTACGAGGTCGGCATGCAGGACCAGGCGTTCCTCGGCCCGGAGTCCGGACTCGCCGTGCCCGCCGGGGACGGCGGCGTCGACCTCTACATCGCCACCCAGTGGCTCCACGCCGACCTGCGCCAGATCGCCCCCGTCCTCGGCCTCCCCGAGGACAAGGTCCGCATGACCCTCTCGGGCGTCGGCGGGGCCTTCGGCGGGCGCGAGGACCTGTCCATGCAGGCCCACGCATGCCTGCTGGCACTGCGCACCGGCCGGCCCGTGAAGATGGTCTACAACCGCTTCGAGTCCTTCTTCGGCCACGTGCACCGCCACCCCGCCCGGCTCCACTACGAGCACGGCGCGAGCCGCGACGGGCGGCTGCTGTACGTGACGGCGCGCATCGTCCTCGACGGCGGCGCCTACGCCTCCTCGTCCCCGGCCGTCGTCGGCAACGCCGCGTCCCTGGCCGTCGGCCCGTACGTGGCCGGCGCCGTCGACGTCGAGGCCCTCGCCCTCTACACCAACAACCCGCCGTGCGGGGCGATGCGCGGCTTCGGCGCCGTCCAGGCATGCTTCGCCTACGAGGCCCAGATGGACCGGCTGGCCGAACGGCTGGGCCTGGATCCGGTGGAGTTCCGGCAGCGCAACGCCATGGAGCAGGGCGCCGTGATGCCGACCGGGCAGGTCGTGGACGCCCCCGCGCCCGTCGCCGAGCTGCTGCGCCGGGTCAAGGCCCGGCCGCTGCCGCCCGAGCGGCCGTGGGAGACCGCCGGGGGCGCGTCCGACGTCCGCGCCCTGCCGGGCGGGCTGTCCAACACCACCCACGGCGAGGGCGTGGTCCGCGGCGTCGGCTACGCGGCCGGGATAAAGAACGTCGGCTTCTCGGAGGGCTTCGACGACTACTCGACGGCCCGCGTCCGGCTCGAGGCCGTCGCCGGGCAGCCGGTGGCCACGGTGCACACCGCGATGGCCGAGGTCGGCCAGGGCGGGGTGACCGTCCACGCCCAGATCGCCCGCACCGAACTCGGCGTCACCCGGGTCGTCCTGCAGCCCGCCGACACCCGCGTGGGCTCGGCCGGCTCCACGTCCGCCTCCCGCCAGACCTACGTCACCGGCGGCGCCGTCCGCCACGCCTGCCAGGAGGTGCGCGAGCGCGTCCTCGCCCTCGGCCGCGCCCGGTTCGGCGCCCACCACCCGGCCTGGGAGCGCGCCGAGCTCGTCCTGGAGGGCGGCAAGGTCGCCACCGGCGCGGGCGAGGTCCTCGCCTCCCTCGCCGACGTCCTGGAGGACGAGGTGATCGAGGTCGAGCGCGAGTGGCGGCACCGGCCCACCGAGCCCTTCGACCTGCGCACCGGGCAGGGCGACGGCCACGTCCAGTACTCCTTCGCGGCCCACCGGGCCGTCGTCGACGTCGACACCGAGCTCGGGCTGGTCAAGGTCGTGGAGCTGGCCTGCGCGCAGGACGTCGGCAAGGCGGTCAACCCGCTGGCGGTCACCGGCCAGATACAGGGCGGCACCGTCCAGGGGCTGGGCCTCGCGGTCATGGAGGAGATCGTCGTCGCCGCGGACGGGCGGGTGCGCAACCCGTCCTTCACCGACTACCTGATCCCCACGATCCTCGACACCCCCGCCATCCCCGTGGACATCCTCGAACTCGCCGACGAGCACGCCCCGTACGGGCTGCGCGGCGCCGGCGAGGCGCCCACGCTGTCCGCCACCCCGGCCGTCGTCGCGGCGATCCGGGCGGCGACCGGGCTCGCGCTGGTGCGGGTGCCGGTGCGGCCCGAGCACCTCACCGGCACCTGAGCCCCTCCGCAGTCCGCAAGCCCCTCGCAGGGCACCGCCGGTCGCGCGCCCCCCAGCGGCCGGTGACGTGCCGTCCTTCGTCTCGGGCCGTCCCCCGGGTCGTGCAGCCGAACCACCCGCCCGGACCATGGGAGCAGGCACTCATGACCCAGCCATCCGTGGAGCCGAGAGGCACGGCGCAGGACGCGGGCACGGGCCCGCGCCGCTGTGCCGGCACCTCCCGGCTCGACCGCTACTTCCGCATCGGCGCACGCGGATCCACCGTCGGACGGGAGGTGCGCGGCGGCGTCACCACCTTCATGGCGATGTCCTACATCCTCCTGCTCAACCCCCTGATCCTGTCCGGCCCGGACGCCGCCGGGAACCGGCTCGGCCACGCCGGCCTGATCACGGCCACCGCGCTCGCCGCGGCGGTCTGCACCCTCCTCATGGGCCTCGTCGGCAGGGTCCCGCTCGCCCTGGCCGCCGGGCTGGGCGTCTCCGGGGTGCTCTCCACCCAGGTGGCGCCCCACATGACCTGGCCGCAGGCCATGGGGATGTGCGTGCTGTACGGCGCGGTGATCGTGCTGCTGGCCGTCACCGGCCTGCGCGAGCTGATCATGAACGCGATACCGCTCGCCCTCAAGCACGCCATCACCATGGGCATCGGCATGTTCATCGCCCTGATCGGGCTGGTCAAGGCCGGCTTCGTGCACGCCTCCAAGGGCGGCGGGCCGGTGACGCTCGGCCCCGCGGGCGAGCTGGCCGGCTGGCCCGTGCTGGTCTTCTGCGTCACCCTGCTGGCCGTCCTGATGCTGCAGGCCCGCGACGTCCCCGGCGCGATCCTGATCGGCATCGTCGTCGGCACGGTGCTGGCCGTCGTCGTCAACGCCGCGGCCGCCCCGGGGGCCGCCGCCTGGCGGAGCGGCGCGCCCGAGCTCAAGGGGAGTGCCGTGTCCGTGCCGGACTTCTCCCTCCTGGGGCACGTGGAGTTCGGCGGCTGGGGGTCGCTGGGCGTCATGAGCGTCGGAATGATCGTCTTCACGCTCGTCCTGGCCGGTTTCTTCGACGCCATGGCCACGATCATCGGCGTCGCCACCGAGGCCCGGCTGACCGATGAGCGCGGCCGGCTGCCGGGCCTGAGCAGGGCGCTGTTCATCGACGGCGCGGGCGGCGCGATCGGCGGGGTCGCGGGGGCCTCGGGGCAGACCGTCTTCATCGAGTCGGCGACCGGTGTCGGCGAAGGCGCCCGGACGGGCCTGTCGTCCGTCGTGACCGGGCTCCTCTTCACCGCCTGCCTGTTCTTCACCCCGTTGACGCGCATCGTGCCCGGTGAGGTTGCCGCCGCCGCGCTCGTCGTCATCGGAGCGATGATGATGAGCAACGCCCGGCACGTCGACTGGAGCGACCGGGCGATCGCCGTCCCGGCCTTCCTGACGGTGGTGCTGATGCCGTTCACGTACTCCATCACCGCGGGTGTCGGCGCCGGCGTCATCGCCTACACGGCGATCAAGGCCGCTCAGGGCAGGTGGCGTGAGCCGGGCGTCTTCATGTGGCTGCTGACGGCCGTGTTCACGGGGTACTTCGCCCTGCACCCGATCGAGAGCTGGCTGGGCGTCAAGTAAATCGCGTAGGGAGAGGGCTGGTCATGCTGGACATCGCCGGGGAACTGCACCGCTGGTGCGGGGAAGGGCGCGCGTTCGCCGTCGCCACGGTGGTCGCCGTGGAGGGCAGCGCGCCCCGGCAGCCGGGCGCGGCCCTCGCCGTCGACGCCGAGGGCACGGTGGTCGGTTCGGTCTCGGGCGGGTGTGTGGAGGGCGCGGTGTACGAGCTGTGCCGCGCCGCACTGGAGAGCGGCGAGAGCGTGCGGGAACGGTTCGGCCGGCCGGGTGACCGCCCGGGCGAGGACGACTTCGCCACGGGCCTGACCTGCGGCGGGGTCCTGGACGTACTGGTCGTCCCGGTCCTTCCGGACGCCCCCGGGCGCGCCGTGCTGGCCGAGGCGCTGGCAGCTGCCGCGACGGGCGGGCCGGTGGCGCTCGCCCGGGTGATCTCGGGCCCGGCCGGGCTGCTGGGCCGCGCCCTGCTCGTACGGGCGGACGGCACGTACGCGGGGACCCTCGCGGAGTCCGGCGGGCCGGACCGCGCGGCCGCCGCGGAGGCCGCCGCGCTGCTGGCCGCCGGACGGACGGGGACGGTCACGGTGGGCATGGAGAGCGGGGCCGGGGTGCGCTGCGGTGACCCGGTGACGCTCCTCGTGGAGTCGTGCCTGCCGCCGCCGCGCATGATCGTCTTCGGGGCGGTGGACTTCGCCGCGGCGCTCGTCGGGGCCGGCAAGTTCCTCGGCTATCACGTGACGGTGTGCGACGCTCGGCCCGTGTTCGCGACGGCGGGGCGCTTCCCCGAGGCGGACGGGATCGCCGTCGACTGGCCGCACCGCTACCTCGACGCCCAGCAGGCGGCCGGGGCGCTCGACGCCCGGACCGTCCTGTGCGTGCTGACCCACGACCCCAAGTTCGACGTGCCGCTGCTGGAGCGGGCCCTGCGGCTTCCGGTCGCCTACGTCGGCGCGATGGGCTCGCGCCGCACGCACGAGGACCGGCTGGCCCGGCTGCGCGAGGCGGGCGTCGCCGAGCCCGCCCTGGACCGGCTGCGCTCGCCGATCGGGCTCGACCTGGGGGCGCGCACCCCGGAGGAGACGGCCCTGTCCATCGCGGCGGAAATCGTCGCACTCCGGCACGGGGGCACGGGGGCGCCGCTGACGGGCGTACGGACACCGATCCACCGCGAGCCGCGGGGGCTGGGGTCGGTGGCCTGAAACCGGGCCCGCGGCCTG
>NZ_JBAMDC010000433.1:0-5154 GCF_036961605.1 Streptomyces sp. KLMMK | reverse complement strand
GTGCTGACGGGCGCCGCGCATGGGGCGCCCGTGGCTCTGTCGGAGCTCCTGGAGCGGTGGCCGGTGGCGCTGCTCGTGCGGGACTGAGCGCCGGAGCGCTCCGCGGGGTGCGCGGAAACGCTGTCGGCTGCGGGCGGTACGGGGCTGGTCGCGCAGTTCCCCGCGCCCCTACGGGGCGTGAGGCCCCGGCCGCCCGGCACCGGCGGGAAACGCCAGTTCCCTGCACAGCTCGACGAAGGCGGCGGTGGTGCCGGTGAGCTCCACGCGCGCGAAGGCGGTCTGCTCGCGGCGCCAGGGCGGGTCGACGGGGACGGTCGCCGCGCCGGGCACGTCGCGCGCCATGTGCACGGGGGCGGCGACCAGGCCGAGTCCGCAGACCGCCATCCGTACGGCGGTCGAGGTGTGCTCCGTCCAGACGGCCGTACGGGGGACGAAGCCGCCCTGCTCGCACACCCAGTCGAGCCAGCGCTTGCCTTGCACGATCGGTTCGAGGGCGCAGCGCACCCAGTCGCGCCCGGCCAGCTCGGGCAGCGCGAGGGGTTCCGTCCGGGCCGCGAGCGGGTCGTCCGCCGAGGTGATCAGCATGATCTCCTCGGCGCCGAGGGAGACGACGGGGCCGTGCCAGGCCTCGGGGCGGGGGCCGACGGCGATGTCGGCCACGCCGCGCTCCATGTGGTCGCGCAGTTCCTCCGTGGTCGCGTACTCGTGCAGGTGGAGGCGGACGGCGGGGAAGGCGCGGCGCCAGCGCGCGAAGACGGGCGGCAGCACCCCGACCGCGAGGGCGTGCAGGGAGGCGATGTGCAGCTCGCCGCCGGCCGCTCCGGCGGCGGCCTTCGCCGCCCGGCGGGCCTGTTCGGCGCTGCGGACGGCGAGTTCGGCGTGGGGCAGGAAGGCGCGGCCCATCGGGGTCAGGCCGATGCCGCGCGGCCGGCGCTCCAGCAGCGGGCCGCCGACGTCCCGTTCCAGGGCCTTGATCTGGTGGGAGAGGGCGGACTGGGTCACGTTGAGCAGGTCGGCCGCCCGGGTGAACGACTCCTCCTCGACCACCGCGACGAGGTACTCCATCTGCCGCAGGCTCATGCCCGGCCCTCCCGTGGCCCCATGATCTCTGTTCATGGGATCGATCGAAACATTGCGTTGGACTCATAATCCCTGACGGCGCAGGGTGAAGACATGCGCGAAACAGATGTGATCGTGATCGGCGGCGGCACCGGCGGCTACAGCACCGCCCTGCGGGCCGCAGCGCTGGGCCTCGACGTCGTCCTCGCGGAACGCGACCTGGTGGGCGGCACCTGTCTGCACCGCGGCTGCATACCCAGCAAGGCCATGCTGCACGCGGCGGAGCTGGTGGACGGCATCGCGGAGGCGCGCGAGCGGTGGGGGGTGAAGGCGGCCCTGGAGTCGGTCGACTGGTCCGCCCTCACCGCGACCCGCGACGACATCGTCGGCCGCAACCACCGGGGCGTGGAGGGCCATCTGGCGCACGCCGGCGTACACGTGGTGCGGGGGACCGCGACGCTGACGGGCCCGCGGGCGGTGCGGATCGGCTCGGGCGCCGAGGCGGGTTCCGGGTGGACGGCCCGCCGGGGCATCGTGCTGGCCACCGGCTCGCGGCCGCGCACCCTGCCGGGCCTGGAGCCCGACGGGGCGCGCGTGGTCACCAGCGACGACGCCCTGTTCGCGCCGGGGCTGCCCGGCTCGGTGCTGGTGCTGGGCGGGGGCGCCATCGGCGTCGAGTACGCCTCCCTGCACCGCTCCATGGGCGCGGAGGTGACGCTCGTGGAGGCGGCGGAGCGGCTGCTGCCGCTGGAGGACGCCGACGTGAGCCGGTACCTGACGCGGGGTCTGAAGAAGCGGGGCGTCGACGTCCGGGCGGGCGCGCGGCTGGAGAACGTCGTCGTCCACGAGGGCGGGGTGCGGGCCACGCTCCGCACCGCCCGGGGAGAGGTGCGCACGCTGGAGGCGGAGCGGCTGCTGGTGGCCGTGGGCCGGGTGCCGGTCACCGACGGCCTCGGCCTGGCGGCGGCCGGACCGGCCACCGACGCCCGCGGCTTCGTCCCGCCTGCCGACTGGTCGCGCCTGGAGACGGCCGTGCCGGGCGTCCACGTCGTCGGCGACCTGCTGCCGCCGCCCTCCCCCGGCCTCGCCCACGCCTCCTTCGCGGAGGGGCTGCTGGTCGCCGAGACCCTCGCCGGGCGCGCGCCGCGGCCCGTCGACTACTCCGCCGTGCCGCGCGTCACGTACTCCGCTCCGCAGACGGCCTCGGTCGGCCTGACGGAGGACGAGGCGCGCGAGCGCGGGCATGACTACGAGGCCAACTCGATGCCACTGACGGCCGTGGCCAAGGGCATGGTGCACGGGCAGGGCGGCCTGGTGAAGGTCGTCGCCGAGAAGGGCGGCGGCCGGGTGCTCGGCGTCCACCTGGTGGGCCCGCACGTCTCGGAGATGATCGCGCAGAGCCAGCTGGTCGTCGGCTGGGACGCGGACACGGCCGACGTCGCCCAGCACGTCCACCCTCACCCGACCCTGTCGGAGGCGGTGGGCGAGGTGATGCTGTCGCTGGCCGGGCGCGGGCTGCACCAGGTCTGAAAGACACCGCGCCAAGAGAAATCGGTGGACGGACGGGGGCCGCATGGGCCTTCCTAGGCGGTGCGCATCCAGCGCAACAGCCTCTCCGGAAGGACCCCATGACCCAGCTGGTCATCCGTGCGCTCACCGAGCGCGACACCGACCTGTTCTCGGCCCTCGACGTGCCCGCCCTCGTCGGCAAGGGCGCCTTCGGCCACACCTACGTGCCCGTGCACCGGGGCGGGGAGTACCGCCCCGACTGGACCTGGGTGGCGCTGCGCGACGGCCGGGTCGTTGCCCGCGCCGCCTGGTGGGGCGGCCCCGGCGACGCGGCCCCCAAGGCCCTGGACTGGTTCGACTTCGCCGAGGGCGAGGAGGAAGCGGCCGCCCGCCTGCTGCGCACCTCTCCCCTGCGCTCCGAGTACGCCTTGATGGCCCCGCCCGGCTGGCGGGAGATGCCCGAGGTGCGGGCCGCCGTGGAGGCGCGCGTCGCGGTGGCCGAGGCCGCCGGGATGCAGGTGCTGGTCGAGCGCTTCCGCTACGAGTGGACGACCGGCTGCCCGCTGCCCGAGCGCCCCGGCCGGCTGGTCTTCCGGCCCGAGCCCGACGACGCCGTCGTACGCGACGTGCTGGGCCGCACCATGGAGGGCACGCTCGACGCGCACGACAGCAAGAACGTCGCCGAACTCGGCCTGGACGCGGCCGTCGAGGACGCCATGGCCTTCCTCACCTGGCTGCCCTCCCCCCGGGAGTGGTGGCGGCTCGCCTTCACGCCCAGCGGCGAGCTGGTCGGCCTGCAGATCCCCGCGCACAACCCGGCCGGGCCGTGCGTGGGCTACCTCGGCGTCGTCCCCGGGCAGCGCGGCCGCGGCTACGGCTACGACCTGCTCGTGGAGTGCACGCACGACCTGGTGTCCCGGGGCGCGACACGCATCGCGGCCGCCACGGACCAGGGCAACCTGCCGATGGCAGCAGGTTTCGCGAAGGCCGGCTACCCCGTCTCGCAGGAGCGGATCGACCTGCTTCCGGCCCGCGGGGCCTGACCACGGGGCACCATGGACAGCACTGCCGTCGGGAAGGAGCCGCCCGTGCTGTTCGAGGTGTGGGCGCCGCGGGCCGGCCGGGTGCAGCTGCACGCCGGCGGCCGGGCGCACGCGATGGAGCGGGACCCGGCCCGAGACGGGTGGTGGCGCCGCGAGGCCCCCGGCGAGGAGGGCACCCGGTACGGCTTCGCCCTGGACGGGGGCCCCGTGCGGCCCGACCCGCGCTCGCGCCGGCAGCCCGACGGGCCCGACGGGCCGAGCGCCGTCACCTGCCCCGAGCGCTTCCCGTGGCGGCAGGAGTGGGCGGGCCGCCCGCTGGACGGCGCCGTCCTCTACGAGCTGCACGTGGGCACGTTCACCCGCGAGGGCACCTTCGACGCCGCGGCCGCGCGCCTGCCGCACCTCGCCGCACTGGGCGTCACCCACGTGGAGCTGATGCCCGTCTGCCCCTTCCCCGGCACGCACGGCTGGGGGTACGAGGGCGTGTCGCTGTGGGCCGTCCACGAGCCCTACGGCGGGCCCGCGGGGCTGTGCCGGTTCGTGGACACGGCGCACGCGCTCGGCCTCGGCGTCGTCCTGGACGTGGTGCACAACCACCTCGGCCCCTCCGGCAACCACCTGCCCGCCTTCGGGCCGTACTTCACCGACACCCACCACACGCCGTGGGGCGCCGCCGTCAACCTCGACGCCCCCGGCTCCGACGAGGTGCGCGCGTATCTGACGGGCAGTGCGCTGGCCTGGCTGCGCGACTACCGGCTGGACGGGCTGCGGCTGGACGCCGTGCACGCCCTCGCGGACACCCGGCCCAAGCACTTCCTCGCCGAACTCTCCGGCGCCGTGGACGCGCTGGCCGCCCGGCTGGGCCGGCCGCTGTTCCTCATCGCGGAATCCGACCTGAACGACCCGGCCACCACCACGCCGCGCGAGGCGGGCGGCCTGGGCCTGCACGCCCAGTGGAACGACGACTTCCACCACGCCCTGCACACCGTCCTGACCGGCGAGTCCCAGGGCTACTACGCCGACTTCGCCGCCGACCCGGCCGGAGCGCTCGGCAAGACGCTGCGGGGCGGCTTCTTCCACGACGGCACGCACTCCTCCTTCCGCGGGCGCCCGCACGGCCGGCCCCTCGACCCGGGCACCCCGGCCCGGCGCCTCCTGGGATACGCCCAGAACCACGACCAGATCGGCAACCGCGCCCTGGGCGACCGGCTCTCCGCCCGCCTCTCCCCCGGGCTGCTGGCCTGCGCCGCCGCGCTCGTCCTCGGCGGGCCGTTCACCCCGATGCTGTTCATGGGCGAGGAGTGGGGGGCGCGCACCCCCTGGCAGTTCTTCACCGACCACACCGACCCGCAGCTGGCCGAGGCGGTCCGCACCGGCCGCCGGCGCGAGTTCGCCGCGCACGGCTGGGCCGCGGAGGAGATCCCCGACCCGCAGGACCCGGCCACCCACGCCCGCTCCTGCCTGGACTGGGAGGAGCCGGAGCGCGAGCCGCACCGCGCCCTGCTGGAGTGGCACCGCCGCCTGATCGCCCTGCGCCGCGCCG
>NZ_JBAMDC010000432.1:0-5184 GCF_036961605.1 Streptomyces sp. KLMMK | reverse complement strand
GACAGGTCGGCCCAGACGGGGCCGGCGCGCCGGTAGCGGGCGGGCACCGGGTCGCCTTCGGCGTACCAGCCGACGCCGAAGCCGTCCGCGTTCACCGTGCCGTGGCGCTGCCGCCGCGGCGCCCAGGACTGGCGCACCAGGGAGTGCGGCGGATCGGCGAGGCTCGCGCCGATGGGCTCCTGCGGGCCCAGGACGGCGATGTGACGGCACATCAGGCGGGCTCGGCGTCGCGTGCGGTGCGGAAGCCGGCGAAGATCTGCCGGCGGACCGGCAGGTCCCAGTTGCGGAAGGTGCCCCGGCAGGCGACGGGGTCCACGGCGAAGGACCCGCCGCGCAGCACCTTGTGGGCGCTGCCGAAGAACACTTCCGAGTACTCCCGGTAGGGGAAGGCCCTGAAGCCCGGGTAGGGCAGGAAGTCGCTGGACGTCCACTCCCACACGTCGCCGATCAGCTGCCGGACGCCCAGCGGCGAGGCGCCCCCGGGGTACGCCCCGACGGGAGCCGGGCGCAGGTGGCGCTGGCCGAGGTTGGCACGGTCGGGGGTGGGGTCCGCGTCGCCCCACGGATAGCGCAGGGAGCGGCCCGGGCCGGGGTCGTGGCGGGCGGTCTTCTCCCACTCGGCCTCGGTGGGCAGCCGCCGCCCGGCCCACGCGGCGTAGGCCGCGGCCTCGTACCAGCTCACGTGCAGGACCGGCTCCTCGGGCGGCACGGGTTCGACGGTGCCGAAGTGCCGCCGCAGCCAGCCGGAGCCCGAGCGCCGCCAGAACAGCGGGGCCGTCAGCTCGTGGGTGCGGACGTGCCGCCACCCCTCGGGGTGCCACCAGCGCGCGTCCCCGTAGCCGCCGTCCTCGATGAAGCGCAGGTAGGCGGCGTTGCTCACGGGCAGCGTGTCGATGAAGAACGACGGCACGAAGCGGTGGTGGGCGGGCCGTTCGTTGTCCAGGGCCCACGGCTCGGCCGAGGTCCCCATCGTGAACGGGCCTCCCTCGACCAGCACCTCGGGCGGCAGCAACGCGGCGTCCGGCGGGGCGGGCGGCGGGGCGGGCGCGCCGAGCGCGGCCGGGCCCCGGCGCAGCTGGTGGGTGATCAGCATGGTCTCGTCGTGCTGCTGCTCGTGCTGGGCGATCATGCCGAACGCGAAGCCCGACGCGGTCAGCGGACGGCCGTCGAGCGGGGCCGCCTCCAGCACGTCCAGGACCCGGCCGCGGACGTCGGCGACGTAGCTGCGCGCCTCGGCGGGCGGCAGCAGCGGCAGCGCGGGCCGCGCGGCTCTCGGGTGCTCGAACGCGTCGTAGAGCCGGTCCAGTTCGGGGCGCAGCGCCTCGTGCCCGCCCACGGCGCGCAGCAGCCACTGCTCCTCCTGGTTGCCGATGTGGGCCAGGTCCCACACCAGCGGGGACATCAGGGGCGAGTGCTGGGCGGTCAGGTCGCGGTCGCCGACGCAGCCGGTGAGGAGTCCGGTGCGCGCACGGGCGCGGAGCAGGGCGTCCGTGGCGCGCCGGCGGAGGACGTCGGGGTCCGGGCCGGGTGCGGTCATACGGGGTTCTCCTTGCCGGGGACGTGGTCCTCGCCGGTGCCCGGGGCCCTGCCGCCGGCCCGCTTCCCGCCGGTGAACCGGTCGAGGAGGTCGTCGGCGGGGCAGCGGCCGCGGTCGACGTACCGCGCGGTGAAGGCGTCGACGGCGTCCAGGATGCGGGGGCCTGCGCCGAGCCGGGGCAGGGCCTCGCGGGCGGCGGCGAAACAGGTGACGGCGGCGGCGTGCAGCTCGGGGTCGGCCAGGCCGTGGCGGGCGGCGTTGCGCCAGAGCGCGTTGCGGGGAGCGGGCTCCGGGCCCGCCGTGTCCGCGAGGGCCTTCACGGCCCGGTAGG
Source organism: Streptomyces sp. KLMMK (assembly GCF_036961605.1). Taxonomy (NCBI): domain Bacteria; kingdom Bacillati; phylum Actinomycetota; class Actinomycetes; order Kitasatosporales; family Streptomycetaceae; genus Streptomyces; species Streptomyces sp. KLMMK. The sequence continues at coordinate 3,316 of NZ_JBAMDC010000432.1, read as the reverse complement.
AGGTCTCGGCGGCCACGGGGTCGTCGAAGAGGGCGGCCGTGACGGCCAGCGGCACCAGCCAGCCGTCCTCGCCGGGCTGCGCGTCGATCATGCGCAGCTCCAGGTGGCCCCGGGGCCGCACCGGGGGGAACAGCGTGGTCAGGTGGTAGGCGACATCGTCGTCGGTGACGGGCCGGGGGTGTCCCGTACGGGTCCAGCCGCGCAGGTCCAGACCCCAGGGCGGCTCCCACGGGCCCTCGTCGCGGCGCACGCACATGATCCGGGCGTCCAGGGCGTACGCGGCCCACGCCGCCCGCGGGTCGAGGTCCTCGGGCGGGGCCAGGGTGCGGCCCGGGTCCATGCGCTCGTAGCAGGCCTGGCGGGTGGAGCGCCAGCCGGTGGGGCGGCCCCCGTCGAGGGGGGAGTTGGCGAACGCGGCGACGAGGACGGCGCCCAGCAGGTGCGCCAGCCGCCAGCGCCGGCCGAAGCCGAGCGGCCCGGGCTCCTCGTGCCCGGCGTCCACGCAGACCTGCACCGAGGCGGTCTTCGTCATCACGGTGCGCCCGGCGCCGCCCCAGTGGTCGTGGAAGTCCTCCATGGCCCGGTAGCGGGGCGTGGCGAGGACGCGGCGCGGAGGGTGCCAGGGGTCCTTGCCGTAGCCGGCGAGGGAGAGGCCGAGGGAGCGGAGCGCGGGGCGGGCCGTGGCCAGATCGGCGGAGACTTCCTCCGCACAGGCGGTGAGGGACTCCGCGGGCCGGGAGCTGAACTCCAGCTGGCCGCCGGGCTCGATGGTGATCAGGGATTTCAGGGGCAGCGCCCGCAGCCGGTCGGCGGCGGCTGCCAGGACGCGGGGGGAGACGGGCCGGGAGGGATCCTGCAGGTCGTGGACGAGCCATTCCAGCTCCACGCCGAGGAACCGCGGCGGGCCCGTCTTGAAACAGATCCCGCGGACCAGGGCGTCCGCCTCCGCTTCGTCGACGACGCGGGGCGGGCCCGCCCTGTCGAACCTGGTTTCCGTCACTGTCCGTACCTCCGTCCGCCGTACCGGCCGATGGTCACCCCCACATTGTGGCGAGCCCTTGACTCGCCCGCCAGAGGAGGGTCTACGGTCCCCGCGTGACCGTAGAACAGGTGACCGCCGACGTCTTCCTGCCCGGCACCTACGCCCGCGGCGTGCCGTACGCCCGCTTCCGGGAGCTGCGGGAGAACAGCCCCGTGTGCCGGATCGGCGAGCCGGCCGTCGGCCCCTGGCCGCCGGGCCGGGGCTTCTGGGCAGTCTTCCGGCACGCCGACGTCAAGCACGTCCTGCGCAGCCCGGAGACGTTCTCCTCGCACCTGGGCGCCACCCAGCTGCGCGACCCGGACACCGAGGCGGACCTGCGGTTCGTCCGGACCACGATGCTCAACCAGGACCCGCCCGGCCACGGCAGGCTGCGCCGGATCGTCGCCTCGGCCCTCACCCCGCGCGCCGTCCGCGAGCTGGAGGCGGTGATCGAGGCGCGGGCCCGGGCGCTGGTCGGCCGCATCGCGGAACGCGGCGAGGCGGACTTCGCGGAGCTCTCCGCGGAGCTTCCCGTACGCACCCTGGCGCACGTCCTGGGCGTGCCGCAGGAGGACGGGGCGCTGATCCACGACTGGGCGAACCGGATCGTCGGCTACCAGGACGCGGACTACGCGCTGTCGGACACGGCCGCCCGGGAGAGGCTCACTCCCATGGGGCGCGCGGCCCTCGCCCGCCGCCCCGCCCCGCGGACCCGCCCCGACGGCCGCCCGGTCAACCCCCGCTCGCGCGAGGCGCTGGCCGACATGTTCCACTACGCCCATGCCCTGGCCGAGCGGCCCGCGCCCGGCAGCGTGATGGCGCTGATGCGCGAAGGCGGCCTCACCCGGGACGAGTTCGAGATGATGTTCTTCCTCTTCGCCGTCGCGGGGAGCGAGGCTCCGCGCAACGCCCTACCCGGCGGCCTGCTGGCGCTCCTCGACCACCCGGACCAGTTCGCGCTCCTGCGCGGCAGGCCGGAGCTGGTCCCCTCGGCCGTGGAGGAGATGCTGCGCTACTGGCCGCCGGTCGTACACTTCCGGCGCACCGCCGCCCACGACACCGAGCTCGGCGGGCAGCTCATCCGGCGCGGCGAGAAGGTGGCCGTCTTCCACCCCTCCGCCAACCGCGACGAGCGCGTCTTCCCCGACCCGGACCGCTTCGACGTCACCCGCACCCCCAACGACCACGTCAGCTTCGGGTACGGCCCGCACTTCTGCCCCGGCGCCCACCTCGCCCGCGCCCAGATGCGCGCCGTGCTGCGGGCCGTCCTGGACCGGCGGCCGGGCCTGGAGCGGGCGGGCGAGCCGGTGCGCCTGACGTCGAACTTCCAGAACGGCCTCAAGCACCTGCCCGTCAGATGGCGAACAGATCGGTGAACGGCGCGGTGGAATCGGCGACGGCGTGGCCGAAGGGCGAGTTGAAGTCCCAGATCAGGAAGAGCAGGAAGGCGATCAGGGCGCTGTAGAGACCGGCCAGCAGCAGCTCGCGCGGCGAGCGCCGGATCTGCAGCGTGAAGATCAGGCCCACGGCGATCAGCGCGCCCGCGACCAGGCCGAACCACACCACGCCCGGCATGGTGTCGCCCGCGCTCTGCGCCCGGGCGTTGCGCGCGGCGTCCGCGGCGCCGATCTGGTCCAGCAGCGGCTGGTAGGACTGGCCCTCGTGGTCGTTGCGCGGCTCGTACGAGGTGAGGTCCTCGCGCACCTTGTCCAGCAGCATGGCGCCGCGGTCGGTGAGCTCGCCGCGCTTGAGCATCACCGGCCACTCCTTGTGCACCACGTAGCTCACATAGGTGTTGACGTCCTCGCGCGCCTGGTCCCGGGCCGCCGGCGCGTACGCCTGGACCCGCTCGGTGACCTCGTGCAGCGCCTGGGCCTCGGCGCGGACCTGGTCCTGCGCGCTGTTGCGGGCCTCCCAGACGCCGGCGATGGCGAGGCCCAGCACGATGGCGTAGACAACGCCGATCATCATCGTCATGTACTCGATGACGTCGGGCGTCTCGGTCGGGTCGTCGTCCTCGCCGCGCCTGCGCTCCCGGAGCACGGTGATGGTCAGCACGACCGCGCACGCCGCGGCCATGGCGAGGACCAGGACCAGCCACTCGGACAAGGGAAACCTCCGGAAGACGAGAGCGGGGGGAACCGGGAACGGGACGGCGGGCGGTGCGGACGACCACGCCGCCGGGGTGTACGGACGTCAGCCGCGGCGGCCGCCGCCACCGCCGCCCCGCGGCCGCAGCATCGCCGCGGCGAGCACGGCCGGCGTGGTCAGCAGCAGGGTGAGGGTGACCAGGGA